>JANOVJ010000261.1:0-27454 GCA_031417295.1 bacterium
TCGCCGACGTCGGCGGTGAAGTAGTCGCGGATCGCGCGGATCACCAGGCTCGATTCCTGGTAGATCAGGAACGCGCCCTTGCCCGCCTTGGAAGCGCCGTCAATGGCGGTCCAGAGCTTGAGCATGTAGTTCAGGTCCCACTGCAGCTCGGGCGCGGTGCGGCCGATGCCGGCGGTGCGCGCGATCAGGCTCATGCCTTTCGGGTACTCGAGCTGGTCGAGGTTTTCCTTCAGCTCTTCACGGTCTTCGCCCTCGATCCGGCGCGACACGCCGCCGCCGCGCGGGTTGTTCGGCATCAGCACCAGGTAGCGGCCGGCCAGGCTGACGAAGGTGGTGAGTGCCGCGCCCTTGTTGCCGCGCTCTTCCTTCTCCACCTGCACCAGCAGTTCGGTGCCGTTGCCGATCACGTCCTGGATCCGCGCGTCCTTGACGCTGGCGCCTTCGCGGAAGTAGTTCTTCGAGATTTCCTTGAACGGCAGGAAGCCGTGGCGGTCTTCGCCGTAGTCGACGAAGCAGGCTTCGAGCGAGGGCTCGACGCGGGTGACAACGGCCTTGTAGATGTTGCCCTCGCGCTGTTCGCGGCCTTCGATCTCGGTCTCGAAGTCCATCAGCTTCTGGCCATCGACGATGGCGAGGCGGCGCTCTTCCGGCTGCGTCGCGTTGATCAGCATGCGTTTCATGTGTGCTCTCCTTCGCACCGCGGCGCCGCTCTTTGCGAGCGAACGCCTGGCGCATCACCTTCAGTCGCCGCCCGATTTCGTCAGGCCGGCAACGACAAGATGCACGAGAAGAAACGCGAAAGGAACCGGGAAGGAATCGCCCTGGACTGCGGGGTGGGGCCGATCAGTGGATCGGCGAGCCGGGCAGCGTTGGCGCGTGCGTGGCAGTGAAAGGGCGGATGCCCCGGTTCGACAGGCGGGTGCCACCCGTGGCGACGCGCCGCGCTGCCGCGAGACGCGGGCGCAGGGGTCGGGGCAGGGGGGAAGCCGCAAGGGCCGGGAACAACATCCGCAGGATCACCTGACGCGGGCAAGAGGCTGCGGGGTACCGACTCCACCGGCGCTCTTGGCACCAGCGGATCGTTCGCCGCCTCCCACCTGAAAACCTTGTCAAACCCCAGCCGGGCAGGCCCGCTCGGGGTGTTCTTTTCAGTCGTCTGCTCTGCCGCCTGCCGCGCTTGGCCGCCCCGCCACTGAAGTGCTCGGAACCTGCCGCGCAAGGCGGGCGTTGCATCACCTAGTTTGGCCGGGCACTGCTGCCTGGCCGACCCGTTGCGTGCCGCATGGTGCTGAGTGTGAGGGCCTTGGACCCCCGGGTAAACTCTGCAAAATCAAGCACTTGGAACGCGAACGTGGTGCGAGACATTATAGGGGGCAACGGGGCCGCGAAGGCCGTGCGGAAAAGCGCCCCGAAAGCCGGCCAATCGGTGCCAACGCGAATGCCAACGCGGCCGCCAATGCAGCCGGTCGTGCAGCCGCCGATGCAGCCGCCAGCGCCCGCCGTGCAGCGGCTGCGGATCGACGAGGGCTCGGAAGGCCAGCGGCTCGACAACTTCCTGATCGGCTTGTGGAAGGGCGTGCCGAAGACGCACGTCTACCGCGTCATCCGCTCGGGCGAGGTGCGCGTGAACAAGGGCCGCGCGCAAGCCGAGACGCGGCTTGCGCTGGGCGACGAGTTGCGGCTGCCTCCCGTGCGCACCTCGGCCGCGGCCGAACCCGGCGCGCGGCCGCCGGTGCCGCCGCGCGAGTTTCCGGTCGTGTGGGAAGACGAGGCGCTGCTCGCCGTCAACAAGCCCTCGGGTGTGGCGGTGCATGGCGGCAGCGGGGTCAGCTTCGGCGTGATCGAGCAATTGCGCCGGGCCCGGCCCGAAGCCCGCTTCCTCGAACTGGTGCACCGGCTCGACAAGGAAACCTCGGGCCTGCTGCTGATCGCCAAGAAGCGCTCGGCGCTGGTGGCCTTGCAAGATCAGTTCCGTCGCCGCGAGACGGGCAAGACGTACGCGGCGCTCGTCGCCGGCGTCTGGCCTGCCGCGCACAAGGTGATCGACCTGGCGCTGCACAAGACGCTCGACGCCGCCGGCGAGCGCCACGTTCGCGTCGTCGCTGCCGACCATGCCGACGGCCGGCGCTCGATCTCGCTCGTCACCGTGACGACCGCGTGGCCCGCCTTCACGTTGCTCGACGTGACCATCAAGACCGGCCGCACGCACCAGATCCGGGTTCACCTGGCGCACGAAGGCCACCCTATCGCCGGCGACCCGAAGTACGGCGATTTCGCGCTGAACCGCGCGCTCGCCCGCGGCGAGGCGCTGCCCGGCCAGCGCTTCGAGCGGATGTTCCTGCACGCGCGGCGGCTGCGCTTCGAGCACCCCGCCAGCGGCGAGGTCATCGAGCTTGAAGCGCCGTTGCCCGCAGAATTGACCGCTCTCGTGGCGGCGCTGGAACGCAAGCCGGCACCGCGACGCGCGCCCACCTGAAGCAAGCCATGGCCAAGTACCTCGCATCGATTCACTGGCACTGCGACGACACGTCGTTTGTCGACAACCGCTACAGCCGCGCGCATGTGTGGCGCTTCGACGGCGGCACCGAAGTGCCCGCCTCCAGCTCGCCGCAGGTCGTACCGCTGCCGATGTCCAATGCCGCGGCGGTCGATCCTGAAGAGGCTTTCGTCGCCTCGCTGGCCAGCTGCCACATGCTGTGGTTCCTGTCGCTCGCCGCCGAGGCCGGGCTCTGCGTGGACCGCTATGACGACCACGCCGAGGGCGTGATGGCGCGAAACGCGGCCGGCAAGGTGGCGATGACGGTGGTCACGCTGCGCCCAAAGGTGACCGTCAGCGCCACCACGCCATCGACGCGCGACGCGCTCGACGTGTTGCACCACCGCGCGCACGAGTCGTGCTTCATCGCCTCTTCCGTTTTGACCGACGTTCGCTGCGAGCCCGTGCATGAATGAAGCCTTGATGAAGCCCCGCCAGTTCGACCTGATCGTCTTCGACTGGGACGGCACGCTGTTCGACTCGACCGCACTGATTACGCGCTGCATCCAGGCTGCCTGCACCGATGTGGGCGTGCCCACGCCGAGCGACCGCGACGCGAGCTTCGTGATCGGCATGGGCCTGCGCGAGGCGCTGCTTCATGCCGCGCCCAGCCTGCCGACGGAGCGCTACCCTGAACTCGGCCTGCGCTACCGCCACCACTACCGGGCGCGACAGCACGAGCTGCTGCTGTTCGACGGCGCGTTGGGGCTGTTGGCCGCGCTGAAGGATCGCCAGTATCTGCTCGCCGTCGCCACCGGCAAGTCGCGCGCCGGGCTCGATGAAGTGCTCACCGCGGCCAGCCTGCACGGAGTGTTCGATGGCACCCGCACCGCCGACGAAACCGCCTCGAAGCCGGACCCGATGATGCTGCTCGAATTGATGAGCCAACTCGGCGCCGAGCCCGGCCGCACGCTGATGATCGGCGACACCACGCACGACCTGCAGCTCGCCGCCAACGCCGGCACGGCGAGTGTGGCGGTGAGCTATGGCGCGCACGCCGTTGACACGCTGGCCGGGCAGACACCGCGCCATGTGGCGCACAGCGTCGCCGATCTGCAGTCCTGGCTGTTTGCAAATGCTTGAGCACGAACCGTCCCCGCCCGAACACCTCTGCGCCAGCGCGGAGTTGGCCGAAAAAGGCCAGGCCCTGGTGTTCGACGTGCTGCAATGGCGCGAGCCGGCGCGTGCCTTTGCGCTGCGCTTCGAGGGCCAGGTGGTGGCTTACCTGAACCGCTGTGTCCACGTGCCGACCGAGATGGACTGGCAGCCCGGCGAGTTTCTCGACAGCCGGCAGGAGTTCATCCTCTGCTCGACCCACGGCGCGGCGTACCAGCCGCTGACCGGCCGCTGTGCTGGCGGGCCCTGCGGCCGCGGCAGCCTGACTGCGCTGCGCGTCGAAGAGCGCGATGGCCAGGTCTATTGGTATCCTTCCCGCGACACCCGGCCCGTCGCCTTCGACGACGACCAGCCTGCCGCCCACGAAAGCCCCGCATGACCTTTCCCGACAGCCCGCAAGACGACAGCATCCCTCGCGATCGCCCTGAATTCCGCCCGGCCGCATCCGCTGCCGCGCCAGCGCCCAGCGGCTGGGACGCCGCCGCCGCGCAGTTCGCCCACGAGTACGTGAAAGACCGCCGCAGCGAGCGCCGCTGGCGCATCTTCTTCCGTTGCCTGTGGTTGTTGTTGTTCGCGCTGCTCGCCTGGAGCGTGTACATGCAGCGCAGCCACGCCAACACGCCCACCGGGCCGCACACCGCGCTGGTCGAGGTGCAGGGCGAGATCGCCGCTGGTTCCGACGCCAGCGCCGAGAACCTCGTTGCCGCACTCAAGAGCGCGTTCGAGGACGAGTCGGCGCAGGCGGTCGTGATGCGCATCAACTCGCCCGGCGGCAGCCCGGTGCAGGCCGGCATCGTCAACGACGAAATCCGGCGGCTCAAGGCGCTGCACAAGAAGAAGGTCTATGCGGTGGTGGAAGACACCTGCGCCTCGGGCGCTTACTACATTGCCGTCGCGGCCGACGAGATCTATGTCGACAAGGCGTCGATCGTCGGCTCGATCGGCGTGCTGATGGACGGCTTCGGCTTCACCGGCATCATGGAAAAGGCCGGCGTCGAGCGGCGCCTGCTCACCGCCGGCAGCAACAAGGGCATGCTCGATCCGTTCTCACCCCAATCGCCGACGCAGACCGCCTACGCGCAGGCCATGATCGACCAGATTCACCAGCAGTTCATCGCCGTCGTCAAGGAAGGCCGCGGCGCGCGCCTGAAGGAGACGCCGGAGACTTTTTCCGGCCTGTTCTGGAATGGCCAGGAGGCGGTGGCGAATGGCCTCGCCGACCACCTGGGCAACCTCGACTACGTGGCCCGCGAGGTCGTCAAGGCCGAGATCATCATCGACTACACGCCGCAGGAAAACGTGGCCGAGCGGCTGGCGCGGCGCTTCGGCGCGTCGATCGGCGCCGGGGCTGTCAGCGCGCTGAAGAGCGTCGCGACCCTGCGCTGAACGGATGCAGGAAGGCGCGGCCCACGCCGCTTCGGCGCGACAGCGCGCGCAGGTGCTGATGTGGCTGGTGCCGGCGCTGTGGTCGTCGAACTACATCGTCGCGCGCCTGGCTGATGGCGTGATCGCGCCGCACCTGCTGGCGCTCGGCCGCTGGTCGCTCGCCGCCGCGCTGATGCTGCCCTTCACCTGGCGTGCACTGGTTCGCGACGGCGCGCCGTGGCGCAGCGAATGGAAGCAGATGCTGGTGCTGGGCGCGCTCGGCATGTGGATCTGCGGCGCCTTCGTCTACCAGGGCGGGCAGAGCACGAGCGCGACCAACATCGCGCTGATCTACGCCGCCACGCCGATCGCCATCGTCGTTGCGAGTGCGCGCCTGCTGCACGAACGGATGCGCGCGGCGCAGGTGGCGGGCGTGGCGCTGGCGCTGGCCGGGCTGCTGTTCGTCATTGCCAAGGGCGACATCGCCCATTTGCTCGCGGTGCAGTTCACGGCGGGCGATATCTGGATCGTGGTCGCTGCGGTCTCCTGGGCCGCGTACTCGGTGCTGCTGCGGCTGTGGCCCTCGTCGCTGGGGCCGTTCGAGCGGCTCGTCGTCATCATCCTCGGCGGCGTGGTGGTGTTGCTGCCGTTCACGCTGCTCGAGTGGTGGGTCGCGCCGCGGCATCCGTTCGGCGCCCAGGCGGCGCTGCTGGTGCTGCTGGCCGCGGTGGTGCCGGGCGTGCTGTCTTACGGCGCGTACTCGTTCATCCAGCGAGAACTCGGCGCCGCGCGCACCTCGCTGATGCTGTACCTGTCGCCTGTCTACGCCGCCGTTGCTGCCTGGCTGGTGCTGGGTGAGGTGCCCGGCTGGTACCACCTGGCCGGCGCCGCGCTGATCCTGCCCAGCATCTGGCTGGCGACGCGGCGGCGTAACATCGGTTGAAGCCTGCTGGCGCGGCATTTTTGTTCTCTGGCTGACACATTAGGAGACCACATGGTCAACGACACACGTTCGCTCCTTCTTTCCGGATGCGTCTCGGCGATTGGTTTGTCGCTGCTGCTCCACGCTGGCGAAAGCGGGGCCCAGACCGGCTCCACCCCGGTGAGAGTCGTCAACGCGCCGTTATCCGTGACAGTCACCAATCCGGGTACTGCCGGTGCGTTTCTCGGCCCCACCAAGGCCAGCGACCTCGTCACCATCCGATCGTCGGGCGCGAAGTGCGAGCCCAGCCCCTGGCTCAAGCTGGATACCGAGATCACCGGCGAAGGTACGTTGGTTCCATTCGTGATTCCGGCCCGCAAGGTGCTGGTCGTCACGAGCATCGATTTCCGGCAAGGCGGAACCGGTTCGTCGGGCAGACCGGAGGAGTTCTTCCTGTTTCCTTCGGCGGCCAACATCGGTTTCAACGTCGCCATCGTTGACCTGATGGCCGCGCCCGGCAGCTCGGACGGCCAGGCTGGGGGCAGCTTCGTCGTCACCGGCGTTGCCATCAAGGCGGGTAACCCCTGTTGGGGGGTCAACAATCGCGCCAGTCAAGGCTCCGCCGACGCGCTGGTGCACGGCTACCTGGCGGCAGATCGGTAGCCCAAACCCGATACCTGGCGCGCCGGCCGAGTTCGCAGGATGCCAGGCAACTGAGTGATGCTGCAGGCAGCGCAGGGGTGGGCGAGCGATGGTGCAAGCGCGTCTGCCGGACGTTTTTCTCGCGAACTCGGTGTCCTGCTGATCGCGGCTTGGGTGAGTTCGACTCGGCGTTGCCACGCCAGGGTCGGGCCATCGGGTGACACGAACGGAACACAGCGACCCGGCGCAGCGCTCGCAGGCTGACACTTGCCGTCCGCTTCAAGCCGGATCAGCGCGACGCCGCGGTCTTGATGCACTCTTGATGCGCCGAACCGCGATCTCTATGCCGATCTGACAGCGCGATCCCTAATCTTCGGAGGTGTCGAACAGACTCTTTCGGAGGTGCGTGTGGATGTTGTCTATCTCGGGCTCGCGGCCGTTTTGATCGCGCTGATCGCCGGCCTCGTCGCGGCTTGCGACGCATTGGGAGCGGCGCAATGAGCGCCCTCTATGGCTTGAGCGGCCTGGTTGCAGCGGGCCTGCTCGTCTACCTCGTCTATGCCCTGCTCCGGGCCGAGGAGTTCTGAGCATGACCTCGCAAGCCTGGATTCAACTCTGTGCCTTCCTCGGCGTGCTGCTGGCCGCCGCCTGGCCGATGGGCCAGTGGCTCGTCGCCGTGGCCGAGGGCCGCCTGCCGCGCTGGCTGGCGCCTTTGCGCAGCGTCGAGCGCGGCCTGTACAAGCTGGCCGGGGTGGATGCCGAGGCCAGCATGGGGTGGAAGCACTATGCGCTGGCGCTGCTGGCCTTCAACGCGCTCGGCGTGCTGGCGGTGTATGCGCTTCAGCGCCTGCAAGGCGTGCTGCCGCTGAACCCGCAAGGCATGGCCGCCGTGAGCGCCGATTCGGCGTTCAACACCGCCATCAGCTTCGCCACCAACACCAACTGGCAGGGCTACAGCGGCGAAGCGACGATGAGCTACCTGACGCAGATGCTGGCGCTCACGGTGCAGAACTTCTTCTCGGCTGCGACGGGCATCGCCGTCGTTTGGGCATTGATCCGCGGTTTCGCGGCGCGCTCATCGGCCGTGGTCGGCAATGTGTGGGCTGATTTGACGCGCATCACGCTGTACGTGCTGCTGCCGCTGTCGCTCGTGTTCGCGCTGTTCCTGGTCGGCCAGGGAACGATCCAGAACTTCGATGCCTACAAGGACGTGACGACGCTCGAAGTCAACGCCTACCAGCAGCCGAAGAACGGCCCCGACGGCCAGCCGCTGAAAGACGCGCAGGGCAACGCGGTGATGGAAGACGTGAAGACGCCGACGCAGACGCTGGCG
Source organism: bacterium (assembly GCA_031417295.1). GTDB lineage: Bacteria > Pseudomonadota > Gammaproteobacteria > Burkholderiales > Burkholderiaceae_C > CAIKUF01. Next base: position 7,915 of record JANOVJ010000261.1, read on the forward strand.
ATGGGCCCGGTCGCGTCGCAGGAGGCGATCAAGATGATCGGCACCAATGGCGGCGGCTACTTCAACGCCAACTCGGCGCACCCGTACGAGAACCCGACGCCGCTTGCGAACTTCGTGCAGATGCTCGCGATCTTCCTGCTCCCGGCCGCGCTCGTGTTCGCCTTCGGCCGCATGGTCGGCGACAGGCGCCAGGGCTGGGCGGTGCTCGCCGCGATGACCCTGCTGTTCGTCGTCGCGGTGCTGATCGTCACGCCGATGGAACAGGCCGGCAACCCGCAGCTCACCGCGCTGGGCGTGGACCAGAGCGCGTCGCACGCCCAGCCCGGCGGCAACATGGAAGGCAAGGAAGCGCGCTTCGGCATCAGCGCGACTGCGTTGTTCGCCGCCATCACCACTGCTGCGTCGTGCGGTGCTGTCAACGGCATGCACGACTCGTTCACGCCGCTCGGTGGCGCGGTGCCGCTGGTGCTGATCCAGCTCGGCGAGGTCGTGTTCGGTGGCGTCGGCTCGGGCCTCTACGGCATGTTGATCTTCGCCATCCTGACGGTCTTCGTCGCCGGCCTGATGATCGGCCGCACGCCGGAATACCTGGGCAAGAAGATCGAGGTCTACGAGATGAAGATGATGGCCGTCGCCATCCTCGTCACGCCCGTGCTCGTGCTCGCCGGCACGGCGGTCGCGTTGGTGGCCGATGCCGGCAAGGCGGGCATCCTCAACCCCGGCGCGCACGGCTTCTCGGAAGTGCTGTACGCGCTCAGCTCGGCGGCCAACAACAACGGCAGCGCCTTTGCCGGCCTCTCCGCCAACACGCCGTTCTACAACGTGCTGCTCGGCGTGGCGATGTGGCTGGGCCGCTTCGGCGTGATCGTGCCGGTGCTCGCCATCGCCGGCAGCCTGGCGGCGAAGAAGCGCCTGCCGGTGACGGAAGGCACGCTGCCCACGCATGGCCCGCTGTTCGTGGTGCTGCTGATCGGCTCGGTGCTGCTGGTCGGGCTGCTGAACTACGTGCCCGCGCTGGCCCTCGGCCCGGTCGTCGAGCACTTCATGTTGGGCGCGGTCCAGTGACCGGCCGGAGATCGCAATGAGTACCTCATCCAAGACCTCGTCCCTGCTCGACCCGGCGCTGGTGACGCCGGCCATCGGCCAGGCGTTCGCCAAGCTCGACCCGCGCGTTCAATGGCGCAACCCGGTGATGTTCGTCGTCTACGTCGGCAGCCTGATCACCACGCTGCTGTGGGCTCAGGCGCTGGGCGGCGCAGGCGAAGCCCCGTCGGGCTTCATCCTCGCCGTCGCGCTGTGGCTCTGGTTCACCGTCCTCTTCGCCAACTTTGCCGAAGCGCTGGCCGAAGGCCGCAGCAAGGCGCAGGCCGCTTCCCTGCGCGGCATGAAGCGGCGCGTGATCGGCAAGAAGCTGCAGGAGCCGCACCACGGCTCGCCGTGGATTCCGATGCCGACTGACGAGCTGCGCAAGGGCGCCGTCGTGCTGGTGGAAACCGGCGACACGATCCCGCTCGATGGTGAAGTCATCGAAGGCGTGGCCTCGGTCGACGAGAGCGCCATCACCGGCGAATCCGCGCCCGTGATCCGCGAATCGGGCGGCGATTTCTCGTCGGTCACCGGTGGCACCCGCGTGCTGTCGGACTGGCTGGTCGTGCGCATCAGCGTCAACCCTGGCGAGTCGTTCCTCGACCGCATGATCTCGATGGTCGAGGGCGCGAAGCGGCAGAAGACGCCGAACGAGATCGCGCTCAACATCCTGCTTGTCGCGCTGACGATCGTGTTCCTGGTCGTCGTGGTCACGCTGTTGCCGATGTCGATCTTCAGCGTCGAGGCGGCGAAGTCGGGCACGGCGGTGAGCGTGACCGCGCTGATCGCCTTGCTCGTGTGCCTGATCCCCACCACCATCGGCGCGCTGCTGTCGGCCATCGGCGTGGCGGGCATGAGCCGGATGATGCAGGCCAACGTGATCGCCACCTCGGGCCGCGCGGTCGAGGCGGCGGGTGACGTGGACGTGCTGCTGCTCGACAAGACCGGCACCATCACATTGGGCAACCGCCAGGCCTCGACTTTCGTACCGGCCAAGGGCGTGACCGAGCAGGCGCTGGCCGATTCGGCACAGCTCGCGTCGCTGGCCGACGAAACGCCCGAGGGCCGCAGCATCGTGGTGCTGGCGAAGCAGAAGTTCAAGCTGCGCGAGCGCGAGATGGCGAGCCTGAACGCCCACTTCGTACCCTTCACCGCACAGACGCGGATGAGCGGCGTGGACCTTCAAGGCGAAGCTGCGACGCGTCAAGTGCGCAAGGGCGCGGGCGAAGCGATTCGCAAGCACATCGAGTCGCTGGGCGGCAGCTTCCCGGCCGACGTGACGCAGGCGATGGAAGAGGTGGCGCGCCGCGGCAGCACGCCGCTGGCCGTGATGGAGTGGAGCACCCGGCCGTCGCAGACGACGGCCACCCGCCAGGCGGGTGTTCAGCCGCCTTGGGGCGGCCCGGCGCCGGCTGAAGGCGTCCGCGTGCTGGGCGTCGTCGAGCTGAAGGACATCGTCAAGGGCGGCATCAAGGAGCGCTTCGCCGAACTGCGCCGCATGGGCATCAAGACCATCATGATCACGGGCGACAACAAGCTCACGGCGGCGGCCATCGCGGCCGAAGCCGGCGTCGATGATTTTCTCGCCGAAGCCACGCCCGAAGCCAAGCTGAAGCTGATCCGCGACTACCAGAGCGAAGGCCGGCTGGTCGCGATGACGGGCGACGGCACCAACGATGCGCCGGCGCTCGCGCAGGCCGACGTGGCGGTCGCGATGAACACCGGCACGCAGGCGGCGAAGGAAGCCGGCAACATGGTCGATCTGGACTCGAACCCCACCAAGCTGCTGGAGATCGTCGAGACCGGGAAACAGCTGCTGATGACACGCGGGTCGCTGACCACGTTCTCGATCGCCAACGACGTGGCGAAGTACTTCGCCATCATCCCGGCGATCTTCGTCACCACTTACCCGCAGCTCGCGGCGCTGAACGTGATGGGTCTGGCCAGCCCGTCGTCGGCGATCCTGTCGGCGGTGATCTTCAACGCGCTGATCATCATCTTCCTGATCCCGCTGGCGCTGAAGGGCGTGAAGTACCGCGCCATCGGCGCCTCGGCGCTGCTGCGGCGCAATGTGCTGATCTACGGGCTGGGCGGCTTGGTCGTGCCCTTCGTCGGCATCAAGCTGATCGACCTGTTGCTGGCCGCGACACATCTGGTCTGAGAGGACTGAACCATGAACGCCATCTTTCGCCCCGCCATCGTGCTGTTCGCTGCACTCACATTCCTCACCGGCGTCGTCTATCCGCTGATCGTCACCGGCATCGCGAACGCGGTGTTTCCCGACCAGGCGGCGGGCAGCCTGATCGTCAAGGACGGCAAGACTGTCGGCTCGTCGCTGATCGGACAATCCTTCGCCGACGCCGGCCACTTCTGGGGCCGGCCCTCCGCTACCGGCCCGATGGCCAACAACGCGTCTGCGTCCAGCGGCTCGAATCTCGGCCCGCTGAACCCGGCGCTGATCGAGGCCGTCAAAGGCCGCATCGACACCCTTCGTGCAGCCGATCCGGGCAACACGCTGCCTGTGCCGGTGGACCTGGTCACGGCCTCGGGCAGCGGCCTCGACCCACACATCAGCGTCGCCGCCGCGCAGTACCAGGCTGCGCGCGTGGCCCGCGTGCGCGGTCTGCCGCTTCAGCACATCGAGGCCCTGATCGCGCAGCACACCGAACACCGCCTGTTCGGCTTCATCGGCGAGCCACGCGTGAACGTGCTGGCATTGAACCTGGCGCTGCCTTGACCTTGAGCGAGACCCTGCGCAGCCGCAGCACAATAGGCCCATGCTGATCAACTGCGCTGCGTACCAGGACGGCAGCAAGCTCGCCGATCTGCCGATCGAACAGATCGGTGCCTATGTGAACCGGCCCGGCTGCTTCGTCTGGGTCGCGCTGCGCGACGCATCGGCGCAGGAACTGGCGCAGATGCGCCATGAATTCGCCCTCCACGAACTGGCCGTCGAAGACGCGCAAAAAGGCCACCAGCGGCCCAAGCTCGACGAGTACGGCAATTCGCTGTTCGTGGTGATGCACCTCGTCGAAAGCGTGGCCGACGAGTTGCAGATCGGCGAGGTGGCGGTGTTCGTCGGCCCGAACTATGTGGTCTCGGCGCGCAGCCACAGCGCGCAGCACTTCCTCGGCGTGCGCGAACGCTGCGAGCGCGAGCCGCACCTGCTCAAGCAAGGCCCCGGCTTCGTGCTCTACGCGCTGATGGACGCGGTGGTGGACCGCTACTTCCCGATCGTCGACCAGCTCGAAACCGAACTCGAAAGCATCGAGGACAGCATCTTCACCAAGGGCTCGGCGCGCAAGAACATCGAACGCCTGTACGCGCTGAAGCGCAAGGCGATGGTGCTCAAGCACGCGGTCGCGCCGCTGATGGAAGTGCTGAGCAAACTCTACGGCGGGCGCACCCCGGCCGTGTGCGGTAACTTGCACGACTATTTCCGTGATGTGGACGACCATCTGGCGCGCATCAACGCCTCGATCGACACCATCCGCGACACGATTGCCACGGCGATCCACGTCAACCTCTCGATGGTCGCGATCGAGGAGAGCGAAGTCACCAAGCGCCTCGCCGCCTGGGCCGGCATCTTCGCGGTGGCGACGGCGTTTGCGGGCATCTGGGGCATGAACTTCGAGGTCATGCCCGAGTTGCAGTGGCAGTGGGGCTACCCGGTGGCCCTCGGCGTGATCGTGGCCGCGTGCGGCGTCGTGTGGTGGCGGTTCAAGCGCTCGGGATGGCTTTGAGCATGGAAGCTGCGGGACCCCATTCAACGCAGCGGCCCCGAGAGCGCAGAGGGCCGCAGAGAGATCGCTTGCTTCTCTGGTGCCCTCTGCAGCCCTCCGCGTCCTTTGTGCCTCTGCGTTGAATGGGGTCGCCCTTTCAATCACACCCGCCAAGGCGACGGCAGTGAACGACTCCAGGCCCGATCCCGATCAGTTGCTGGCCCAGATCCGCGGCGACGAGGCCCGCGCCGCGCGAGGCAAGCTGCGCATCTACTTCGGTTCGTCGGCGGGCGTCGGCAAGACCTACGCGATGCTGCTTGCGGCGCGTGCCTTGCGCGCGGCCGGCGTGGACGTGGTGGCCGGCGTCGTCGAAACGCATGGCCGCGTCGAGACCGCTGCGCAGTTGCATGGGATCGACGTGCTGCCCTCCTCACTGGTGAACTATCGCGGCCGCACCCTGCCCGAGTTCGACCTCGACGGTGCGCTGGCACGCAAGCCGGCGCTGATCCTGGTCGATGAACTGGCGCATTCCAACGTGCCCGGTTCGCGCCACCCGAAGCGCTGGCAGGATGTGGACGAGCTGCTCGCGGCCGGCATCGGCGTCTACACGACGCTGAACGTGCAGCACCTGGAAAGCCTGAACGACGTGGTCGGCGGCATCACCGGTATCCGCGTGCAGGAAACGCTGCCCGACACCTTCTTCGACAGTGCCGACGAAGTCGTGATGGTCGACACGCCGGCCGACGAACTGATCGGGCGGCTCAAGGCCGGCAAGGTCTACCTGCCGGCGCAGGCCGAGCGCGCGGCGGCCAACTTCTTCCGCAAGGGCAACTTGATGGCCTTGCGCGAACTCGCGCTGCGCCGCACCGCCGATCGCATCGAAGACGACGTGCAGGCCTACCGCGTCAATGAGTCCATTCACGCGGTGTGGAAGACCGAGGCCGCGCTGCTGTGCTGCATCGGTCCGCACAGCGGCGACGGCGCGGGCTCCGACCACGTGGTGCGCAGCGCGGCCCGGCTGGCGCAACAACTCGCAGTCGCGTGGCACGCGGTGTACGTGGAAACGCCCGCGTTGCAGCGGCTTTCCAGCGCGCAGCGCGAGCGCATCCTGCGCACCGTCAAGCTGGCCGAGGAACTGGGCGCGACCACGGCCGTGCTGTCGGCGCAGGACGTGCCTTCGGCGCTGGTCGCGCACGCGCGAAAGAACAACCTGTCGAAGCTTCTCGTCGGGCGCCGCGGCGTTTCGCACTGGTGGCAGCGGCGCACCTTGGGCCCGCGCGTGGCGGCGCTGGCGCCGGACATCGACTTGATCGAAGTCGGGCGCGCCCGCCAGGCCGAGCTGCCGACAGCGCGCTCGGTGTCCGCCGCGTCGGCCGAGGATGACAGGGACGCCGAGGACGGCGTCGGCCGCGTGGGCTATCTCTGGGCGGCGGCGATCTGCGGCCTGACCACGCTCGTCGCGCACCCGCTGGCGCCGCTGTTAGCCCTGGCCAACATCGTGATGCTGTTCCTGCTCGCCGTGGTCGGCGTGGCGGTGCGCTTCGGGCGCGGGCCGGCGGTGCTGGCGGCCTTCCTGAACGTGGCCGCATTCGATTTCTTCTTCGTGCCGCCGCGCCTCACCTTCGCCGTGACCGACGCGCAATACCTGCTGACCTTCGCGGTGATGCTCGCGGTCGGCCTGATCACCGGGCAGCTCACCGCCGGGTTGCGCTACCAGGCGCGCGTGGCGACGCACCGCGAGACGCGATCGCGGGCGCTGTTCGAAGTGGCGCGCGAACTGTCGAGCGTGCTGGTGACCGAGCAGTGCGCGGAGATTGCCGAAGCGGCGATCGCGCGCGAGTTCCACGCCCAGGCGCATGTGTTCCTGCTCGACACGGGCGATCGCCTCCAGATGCCGGCCTCCGCACCGCGCGAAGCGCAGCTGGACATCGGCACCGCGCAATGGGCGCTAGCCCACAACGAGGCCGCCGGCTGGGGCACCGACACCTTGCCCGGCAGTGTGTGGCTGTACCTGCCGCTGAAGGCGCCCATGCGCACGCGGGGTGTGCTGGCGCTGAAGCCCGCGCAGCCACGGCTGTTGCTGGTGCCGGAGCAGAGGCAGCAACTCGAAACCTTTGCTGTTCTGTCGGCGATCGCGCTGGAACGGGTGCACTACGTCGAGGTGGCGCAGCAGGCCACGCTGCAAATGGAATCTGAGCGGCTGCGCAACTCGCTGCTGGCTGCTCTGTCGCACGACCTGCGCACGCCGCTGGCGGCCCTGTACGGGCTGGCCGATACGCTGGTCGGCGGCCCGCTGGCAGCGCCGCAGCGCGAGATCGCGCAGGCCCTCGCGGCCGAGGCGCGGCGCATGAATGCGATGGTCAACAACCTGCTCGACATGGCGCGGCTGCAAAGCGGCGCGGTGCAGTTGAAGCTGCAATGGCAGCCGATCGAGGAGGTGGTGGGCGGTGCCCTGCAGGCCATGCGCGCCGCGCTGGCCGGGCACACGCTGCGTACCGACTTGCCGAGCGATTTGCCGCTGGTGAATTTCGACGCGGTGCTGATCGAGCGCGTGCTCTGCAACCTGTTCGAGAACGCGGCCAAGTACACGCCGCCCGGCAGTTGCGTCACCATCGCGGCCCGCGTGCACGAGGGAAATCTGCGCGTCAGCGTGGCCGACGACGGTCCCGGCCTGCCGGCCGGGCGCGAAGAGGCGCTGTTCGAGAAGTTCACCCGCGGCGAGCGCGAATCGGCGACGCCGGGCGTGGGCCTGGGCCTTGCGATCTGCCGCGCGATCGTCGAGGCGCACGGCGGGCGGATCTGGTTCGAGGCAGTCGATGGCGGCGCAGTGGCGGCCGGCCGGCGCAGTGCGCAGTTCCTCTTCACCTTGCCGCTGGGCACGCCACCCGACATGCCGGCCGCCGAAGGTATCGAGAACGCCTTGCTGGAGAGCGAAGCATGAGCGATCTGGCGCGCAACGTCGTCATCGTCGAAGACGAGCCGCAGATTCGCCGCTTCGTTCGCGCCGCGCTTGAAGCAGAAGGTTGCCAGGTGTTCGAGGCGGCCACGTTGAAGCAGGGTCTGATCGAAGCCGGCACGCGCCGGCCCGACCTCATCATCCTGGACCTGGGCCTGCCCGATGGCGATGGCGTCGACTACCTGAAGGATCTGCGCCACTGGTCCACCGTGCCGGTAATCGTGCTTTCGGCGCGCAGTGACGAGGCCGACAAGATCGCCGCGCTCGACGCCGGCGCCGACGACTACCTGAGCAAGCCCTTCGGCGTCGGCGAACTGATGGCGCGGGTGCGGGTGGCGATGCGCCGCAGCCCGGCCGCCACCGACGGGCCCGGTGCACGGTTTCAATTCGGCGAAGTCGAGATCGACTTCGCAGCCCGGCGTGTCACGCGCAGCGGGCAGGAAGTTCACTTGACGCCGCTCGAATACCGCCTGCTCGGCCACCTGATCGCCAATGCCGGCAAGGTGCTCACCCACCGCCAGTTGCTCACGGCGGTGTGGGGCCCGGCGCACGTGGAGCAGAACCACTACCTGCGCGTGTTCATGGCCAACCTGCGGCAAAAGCTCGAAGCCGACCCTGCCCAGCCGCGCCACCTGATCACCGAGACGGGCGTGGGCTACCGGTTGCTGCCCTGAGCCGGCCGAACCCCGCGCCAGCTCAGGCCTTGAGCAGCCCCTTGGTCTCGATGAAGGCGATCACCTCGGGCAGCCCGACCAGCGTCTTCAGGTTCGTCATCACGAACGGCCGCACACCGCGCATGCGTCTTGTGTCGGTTGCCATCACGCCGAGGTCGGCGCCCACATAGGGCGCGAGGTCGGTCTTGTTGATCACGAAGAGGTCGCTCTTGGTGATGCCCGGCCCACCCTTGCGCGGGATCTTCTCGCCCGCCGCCACGTCGATGACGTAGATCGTCAGGTCCGACAGCTCCGGGCTGAAGGTGGCGGCCAGGTTGTCGCCGCCCGATTCGATGAACACGATGTCGGCGTTCGGAAACTTCTCCAGCATCCTGTCCACCGCTTCGAGGTTGATCGACGCATCCTCGCGGATGGCGGTGTGCGGGCAACCGCCGGTTTCCACGCCCATGATGCGTTCGGCCTCCAGCGCGCCGGCCACGGTAAGCAGGCGCTGGTCTTCCTTGGTGTAGATGTCGTTCGTGACCACCACCAGGTCGTAGCGCTCGCGCAGGTTCTTGCACAGCATCTCGACCAGCGTCGTCTTGCCCGAGCCGACCGGGCCGCCGACGCCGACGCGCAAGGGTGGGAGCTTTTTCGTGCGCCGGGCGATGGTGTGGAGGGCTTGTTGCATGCGGCCGATTATGGCGGCGCCGGCAGCACCATGCCCTGACTCGACGTGTGCGCTATGCCGCGATGCCGACAGTCAACTCCGCCACCAGCCCATCGGCCACGCTGCCCGTGACGGCGGCCATCTGCAAGCTCACGCCGTCGCTGAACACGTTGTCGGTCGAGAAGCCGATGCGGCTCAGGTTGCTCACGCTGGCGCTGTAGCCGGTGGTGGCATAGGCGGTCTGGCACACGTCGGTCGGGAACGCAAGTTGCGAGGTCTTGAGTCTGCCGGTCGAGCCGGTGGCGGTGGCGAGGCTGCGGTAGACCTCGAAGTGGATGTGCGGCATGCGCCCCGAATAGCAGGCCGGGAAGATGGTCGTGAATGTCACCTGGCCGGTACTGTCGGTCTCCTGCACGCCGCGGAGGTAGTTCTGCTCCGTCGCACCGCTCGAGTACAACGAGTACCGGCCCTCGCGGTCACCGTGCCACAGGTAGATGGCGTAGCCGCTCAGGTCGGCGCAACTCGCCCTGCTGTTGACGAGCTTCAACGTCACCGTCAACGGCACGCCGTCGGCGGTTCCCGACAGGCCGGCGATGCTGCTACGGATGTCGCTGCGCACGATGCCCGAAAGTGCCAGCGCGTTGGAGATACTGCCGGAGGCGTCGCTGTTCGACCCGTCGGCCGGGTAAGGCCCGGCGGTTTCTTCCGGGACCGCCGAACAGGTGCCGGCCGGTGTTTCGATGGTGTCGGTGTCGGTACTGGATGCGGTGTCACCGCCACCGCCGCAGCCCCACAAGGGCAGCACGCCGAGGCCGGCCCCGGCGCCGGCCAGCCAGCGCAGCGCTTGGCGGCGGTGCTGCTGCTGCTGCGCAGCGGCGAGCGTGCGCAGATCGTGGGCCAGGCCGAGGTCGTGTTCGTGTTCGTGACGCAGGGGAGGATGCGGCAGGGACATGAGGGTGGAGTGCAGAGTGAGTTGCCAACCCCGACTTTGGCAAAACCGTGTTGCTGCCGTACGTCCGCTTTGTGTCCGGCCAGCAACAATGCGGATTCGCGCCGCGCTCAGCCCGATGAAGCGAGCTGCTCCAGCAGGTCGACGTAGGCGTGGGCCACGAGTTGGGCTCGGACGATCTGCAGCGAGTCGAGCAGGCCCTCGGCCACTGCCATGCCCTGGGCCGTCGTCTGCTCGGCGCGCAAGACCACTTCGAGCTCGACGAAGTGGCCTAGGCCATCGACCACGTCCAGATGAACCCGCGTCGCACCGATCAGGTACAGCGTGCGTTGCTTGCGCACCCGGCCTCGCACGCCGCAAGCGACCGCCAGCGCGCCGCGCAAGCCGCCAGGGTCGGCCACCGGCGAGCGCAGGTAGGCCGAGACTTTCGGCCCCGAGGTGTCGGGCCGCTCGTAGGCAATCAGCTCGGCGCTGCCGTCGGCGAACTCGCGCAGCTTCAACCGGCCGTGCGCGCAGTGGAAGAAGGTGTCGTCCTGCGCGATGAAGCTCGGGCCGCTGTCGGCGAGCCGGGCCACGGCGCGTTCCAGCGCGGCGAGGTCGGCGACGCGGGCCTTGATCTCGACGTTACGCGCCACGGCGCTAGGTGGGTCAGGAGCGGAACAGCCGCGAGTACTGCTGCTCGTGCTGTGCCGACAGGATGGCCAGCATCGGCGTGCAGACCTGGCGCTCGCTGTCGGCCAGGCTCAGTGCCTGAGCCACCGCGTGCGGCGTCGCCGTGGCCAGGCGCGCCAGCATGCGCTGGGCCGCAGCCTGGCCGAGCGGCACGGCCTTCATCGCCGCCTGCACCATGTTTTCGGCCCAGCCGAAGGCGAACGACAGCAGCGTGTCGTGCGGCGTCGCGCCGGTCTGTGCCGCGGCCAGCGCGAAGGCGACCGGCCAGGTGGGCGCCGGGCGCAACGCGGCCAGCGCGGCGATGCGTGGGTCGATGGCAGGGGTGTCGTTGTCACCGGCGCCGCTGCCGCCATTGCGCAGCCACTCGACGAGCGAGCGGCCCATCTGCTCACTCTGCTGGCGAAGTTCGGCCGACTCGCGGGTCTGGCGCACCCAGTCGTTCAGCGCCGCGATGCGTTGCAGGTCGCCCGCGTGCCAGGCCGTCAGCGCCTGCGCGGCAACGGCCATGTCGGCGCGCGCCAGGCCGAGTTGCAACTGATCGACGAGCCAGTCGCCGGCTTCGCGTTCGTTCGTGACGCGGCCGGTTTCGACGGCCGACTCCAGCACTTCGGAGTAGCTGAAGGCGCCCACCGGCAAGGCCGGTGAGGCGAGCCACATCAGTTGCAGCAGCGTGCGGGCGCTGCCGGCGTTTGCCGCGTCAATGATGGTCGTGCCCGCAATCCGGGCCGTGCACGTGGCCGGGTGCAGCGGGCTGGTGGCCGTGCGCCTCGTGTTCGTGTTGCTGCTCGCGCCCGTGTTCGTGCGCATGGCCATGGTCGGCGTGCGCGGAATGCGCCGCATACGCGCCACCCTCGGGCTCGAACGGCGCCAGTTCCTCGGTCACCGCGAGGTGCATCTGGCGCAGCATGTCGGCCAGCACGTGGTCGGGTTCGAGTTGCAGCCGGTCGGGCTGAAGCTCCAGCGCCACGTGGCGGTTGCCCAGGTGATACGCAGCGCGCAGCAGGTCGAACGGCGCACCGTGGGCCGAGGCGCGCACCACCATCACCGGCTGCGGCGTGGCGATCACCTTGATGAGCGAGCCGTCTTCGGCCACCAGCACGTCGCCGCCGCGGACCACGCTGCCGCGCGGGAGGAATACGCCGAGCCTGCGGCCCTGGGAATCGTCGGTGTCGAAGCGGCTCTTCTGGCGCGTGTCCCAGTCGAGCACGACGGCGGCGGCGCGCTTGAGCAGTGCCGGCGCCAGGCCGCGGCCTTGGGGAAGGAGCTTGTTGATGGTGAGCATGGCGGAGTCCCGCAGGTCGTTCGATCGGAGCCGCGGCAAAACCCGCAACCAGGGTGGATTGTCTCAGGGGCTCGCGGCCGAGCTTGCCGTCGCCGCTACCGCGCCTGCCGCGCCGGCTGCCCGTGCGCTGCCGGCACCGTTCAGGCTGGCCGCCACGTCTTGCCATACCGCCCGATACCGTGGCTCGAATTCCTTGTGCAGCCCGCTGTGCGAGCCGCCCTCGAAGATCTCGATGTGCTTCGGGGGCGGCGCCGCGTCGTACAGGCGCTGCGTCTGCTGCGGCGGCACGGTCTTGTCGGCACTGCCGCTCAAGAACCACTTCGGCGCCTCGATGCGGCCGATCTTGGTGATCGACGCGAACTGCTGCGTGACCAGCGGTGCCAGCACCACGCCGAGTGTGCCGTAGTCGCGCACCACGTCGGGCCCCGAGGTGATGCCGGCCTCGAGCACGAGTGCGCCATAGCCCGGCGGGCTGCGGTGGCGCAACGCCAGCTCGACGGCGACGCCACTGCCCATGGAATGGCCGAAAATCACGCGAGAATCGGGCTGCGGCGCGCGGCGCGTGAACTCGGCCCAGGCCACTTCGGCATCTTCCATGATGGTTTGCTCCGAGGGCAGCAGGGCCGAGCTTTCACCCCAGCCGCGGTAGTCAACCGCCAGTACCGAGAAACCGGCCTCATGAATGGCCGCGATCTTGGGGCGGTTCTGGAACACATTGCGAAAGGTGCCATGCAGGTACAACACGCTCGGCGCGGCCGGGTCGGCGGCTGGAATCCACAGCGCACGCAGGCGCTGCGGCGTGGTGCCGGGTGGCGCGGCGGGCAGGTCGAGCCAGAGGGCTTCGTCTTGCGCGGTGAGAGGCTGCCAGTCGGCGACCGTGCCGGCCGACGGCCGGTAGCCCTTGGCGCGTTGGGTGGTATCGATCCACGCGCAGCCCGCCAGCCCTGCAACGCTTAGCACCACGAGCACCTTGGCAAGCCAGGCTGCTACCCACTCAATCACCGCCGAACTTCTTGCCATGACATCTTCCATCGTTCACCGAATCAGACGCTTGCTGCTGGCCCTTTTCGCCGTCGCCTGCTGGCAGCCGGCATCGGCGCAGGCACCTGGCGCCGTTGATGGCTGGGAGTTGACCTTCAGCCCCTACACCCTGCACTTCCATCCCAGCGACGACCACAAGCCGGTCGTCGCCCTCGGGCTGCTGAAGGGGCTGGAAGACCGCTGGCTGGCGGGCGGCGTGGTGTTCTCGAATTCCTTCGGTCAGCCGAGCATCTATCTCTACGCCGGCCAACGCTACATGAACCCGTTCGGCTACGAGAAATGGTACCTGCAGTGGACGGCGGGCCTGCTGTACGGCTATGTCGGCGAGTTCAAGGACAAGGTGCCCTTCAACTACAAGGGCCTCTCGCCCGGCTTCGTGCCGAGCCTGGGCTACCAGTTCACCGACAAGATCTCGGGCGAGCTCGACCTGCTGGGCAATTCGGCGCTGATGTTCACGCTGGTGTTTCCGCTGCCCAAGGATTGGTTTTAAAGCAGGGTCTCAGATCAATTCCAGCGCCGCGGCCCCGCCAGGAACCGCATCGACCGCCAATTTGCGGTCCATGCTGGCGAGCTTCCCGCCGTGCGCGCGCGCGAGGGCCAGCAGGTAGCTGTCGGTGACCCTCGAATGGCTGGCCAGGAGCGCCGCATCGATGTACTCGCCGTCGGCGATGCTGAACTTGTCGGCCCAGAAGTGATGCCCCGGCAGCGCGTTGATCGCTGCAAGTGACGGCGCAACGGCGCTCGGCGGGCCTGGCGAGTTCGGGTACTTCGGGTGGCCGACGATCCTGAGCAGGCCGTTCTCGGTGATCGGGCAGGTCGCGAAGCTTCGCTTGCCGATGCGCGAGAACCAGTCGTGAGCCAAGTCGTGCTGCAGGTGGGCCGGGTCAACGAGCGCGATCAGGACATTCACGTCGAGCAGGAATGTCGTCACGGCTGCTCGTCGCGGAGCCGATTGACCAGTTCCAGCGTCACGCGGGTTCCGTGCTCGCGCGTTGCCAACAGCGGTACGCCATTGCGGACGGGACGTGCGCTCCGCGTCCCCCGGTTGAGGCCGTGCCGCGCCAAGGCAGAGATGACTTCGCCAAGACTCTTGCGTTCGCGCTCAGCCAGGTGCTTGGCGGCTGAGAGCACATCGTCATCGATGGCGAGGGTGGTTCGCATGGTTCGATGCCTTGGGAGTTCGTGATGTTGCGCATCGTACATCACGCATCACGCATCACGCATCACGCATCACGCGCCATCGTGCTCGCGGCCGTTACTCCGCCAGCGGCAGATACCGCACCGACAGCACGCCTTCGATCGACGCCATGTCCGCCAGCGCCGCCGCATCGACCGGGCTGTCCACATCGACCAGCGTGTAGGCCATGTCGCCGCGCGACTTGTTGACCATGTTGTGGATGTTCAGCCCGGCTCGCGCCATCGCCGTCGAAATCTGCCCCAGCATGTTGGGTACGTTGGCGTTGGCGATGGCGACACGGTGTGCCGATTCGCGCGCCATCGTGACCGATGGGAAATTGACTGCGTTGGTGACGTTGCCGTGCTCCAGGAAGTCGCGCAACTGGTCGGCCACCATGACCGCGCAGTTCTCTTCCGCCTCGCGCGTGGACGCGCCCAGGTGCGGCAGCGCGATCACGCCGGCATGGCCGTTCAGCGCCGCACCGGGAAAGTCGCAGACATACCAGCCGAGATGCTTGCGGTCGAGCGCCGCGATCACTGCCGCCTCGTTCACCACGCCCTCGCGCGAGAAGTTCATCAGTACGCTGCCGGCGCGCAGCTGGCCGATGTTGTCGGCATTCACCAGGTCGCGCGTGGCGGCCACCAGCGGCACGTGCAGCGTGATGAATTGCGCCTGCTTCAACACCGCGGCCACGCTGGCGGCCTTTTTCACCTGCGCCGGCAGGCTCCATGCCGCATCGACGGTGATGTCGGGGTCGTAGCCGAGCACGTCCATGCCGAGCTTGATGGCGGCGTCGGCCACCAGGCAGCCGATCTTGCCGAGGCCGACGATGCCCAGCGTCTGGCCTGCGAGCTCGTAGCCGGCGAAGGCCTTCTTGCCGTCTTCGACCGCCTTGTCCATGTCGGCCATCTGCGGGTCGAGCGCAGCGACGAAGCGCATCGCAGGCGCCAGGTTGCGCGCGGCCATCAGCATGCCGGCCAGCACCAGTTCCTTCACCGCGTTGGCATTCGCGCCGGGCGTGTTGAACACCGGCACGCCGCGTTCGCTCATCGCCTTGACGGGGATGTTGTTGGTGCCGGCGCCGGCACGGCCGATCGCGACCACGCTCTTGGCGATTTCGGCCTTGTGCAGGTCGGCCGAGCGCAGCAGCAGGGCGTCGGGCGCCGCTGCTTCCTTGCTCACCGCATAGCGTTCGGCGGGCAGCCGCTTCAAGCCGTTGGGCGAAATCTGGTTCAGTACCAGCACCTTGAAACGATGCGGCTCAGCCATGGCTGGCCTCGAACTCCTTCATGTAGGCGACGAGCGCCTGCACGCCCGCGACCGGCATCGCGTTGTAGATCGAGGCGCGCATGCCGCCCACTGCACGGTGGCCTTTCAACTGCACCATGCCACGCGCCTGCGCGCCCTTCAGGAACTCGGCGTCGAGGGCTTCGTCCTTCAGCTTGAACGGCACGTTCATCAGCGAGCGGTCTTCCCGTGCCACCGGGTTGCTGTAGAACGCGGTCGCGTCGAGATAGTCGTACAGCAGCGCCGCCTTCATGCGGTTGTGCGTTTCCATCGCCGCCAGCCCGCCCTGCGCCTTGATCCAGCGGAACACCAGGCCGGCGATGTAGATCGAGTAGGTGGCCGGCGTGTTGAACATCGAATCGTTCTCGGCCTGCTGCTTGTAGTCGAAGGCCGAGGGCGGGATCGGCAGCGCCTTGCCGAGCAGGTCGTCGCGCACGATCACGATCGTCGCACCGGCCGGGCCGATGTTTTTCTGCGCGCCACCGTAGATCACGCCGTAGCGAGCCACGTCCACCGGGCGCGACATGATGTTGCTCGACATGTCGGCCACCAGCGGCACGCTGCCGGTGTCGGGCGTCCAGTGGTACTCGACGCCGCCGATGGTTTCGTTCGAGCAGATGTGCACGAACGCGGCATTCGGGTCGAGCTTCCACTCCGATTGCGCGGGCACGCGGGTGAAGTTGCTCGCTTCGGCGCTTGCGGCCACATTGACGGTGCAGTACTTCTTGGCTTCCTTGATCGACTTCTTCGACCATTCGCCGGTGTTGATGTAGTCGGCGCTGGTTTTGTCGCCCAACAGGTTCATCGGCACGATCGCGTTCTCGCCGATCGCGCCGCCCTGCAGGAACAGCACCTTGTAGTTGGCCGGCACGCCCATCAGCTCGCGCAGCAGGCTTTCGGCCTCGGCGTGGATGGCGATGAACTCCTTGCCGCGGTGGCTCATTTCCATCACCGACATGCCCGAGCCGTGCCAGTCGAGCATCTCGTCGGCGGCCTGGCGCAGCACCGGTTCGGGCAGCGCGGCGGGGCCTGCGCTGAAGTTGAATACGCGGGTCATCGAGAGCGTCTCCGGGGAAGGGAAGGGAAGGATTTAGGGCAGCGCGCAGCATACAGCGAGGGACGCGGGCGGGCCTCGGCGGTCTGCCGGCCCTGCGCCGTGGCCTCGCGTCGAGCGTTCAGCCCTTCACAGCCCCGGCCGTCAACCCGGTGATGATCTGCCGCGCCGCGACGAAGGTGAAGATCAGCGGCGGGATCGCGATCAGGCTGCCCATCGCCATCACCCGGCCCCAATCGACGCCGATGTCGGTGATGAAGAGCGAGGCCGCAACCGGCAGCGTGCGTGTTTGCCGGTCGGTCAGTACGAGGGCCAGGATGAATTCGTTCCAGGCGATGCGAAAGGTGAAGATCGACGCCGCCGCCAAGCCCGGCGCCATCAGCGGCAGCAGCACCTTGGTGAAGATGCGGATCGGCCCGCAGCCGTCGATGGCCGCGGCTTCTTCGAGCTCGATCGGCACCTGCAGCACAAAGCCGTAGAGCAGCCAGATCGTGAACGGCAGGTTCACCGCCACGTACAGCAGCACCAGCCCCCACAGGCTGTTGACGAGCTTCCACTCGTTCCAGATCAGGAACACCGGAATCGCCAGCACCGCCAGCGGCACGGTGCGCAGCAGCAGCGTGGTGTAGGCGATGCCGCTGCGGCCGGGGAAGCGGAACCGCGCCAGGCCGTAGGCCGCCATGCAGCCGAGCACCAGCGTGACGACGGTGGAGACGACGCCGACGAACAGGCTGTTGACGAGGTAGCGGTCGAACTTGTCTTCTTCGAGTACCGCGCGGTAGTTCTCGAGCGTCGGCGTGAACAGGAAGTTCAGCGGCTCGGCGAAGATCTGCACCTGCTGGCGCAGGCTGGTCGCGAAGATGACGAGGATCGGCGCGATGCACAGGAAGGCCAGCACCGCGAGCATCGCGTAGTGCAGCAGCACGATCCATGCGGGCCGTTTCATCGCGTCAACGCTCGCTCTGCAAGGGGTTGGACAGGCGCAGCGCGCCCCACGACAGCGCCGCCACCACCCCCAGCAGCAGCACCGAAATGGCCGCGGCCACGCCGAGCTGCTGGCCGACGAAAGCGGTCTTGTAGATGTGCAGCGCGAGGATTTCGGTCGAGTCGCCCGGCCCGCCGAAGGTGAGCACGTAAATCACCTCGAGCACGCGGAAGGCGTCGATCAATCGCATCATCAGCGTGATCGCAATCACATGCATCACCATCGGCAGCTTGACGCGGAATGTCATCTGCCACCAGTTGGCGCCGTCGATGCGCGAGGCTTCGATGACCGCGCTGTCCACATTCGCGAGCGCGGCGATCATCATGATGAAGACGAACGGCGTCCACTGCCAGATGTCGGCGATGACGATCGCCACGAAGGCCAGTGTCGGGTCGGCGAGCCAGAGCTTGGCCGAGATGCCGAACACCGCGAGCAGCGCGTTGATCAGGCCGAACTGGGCGTCGAAGAGGTAGCGCCAGGTCAGGCCCACCGCAATCGGCGCGATCATCATCGGCAGGATGAAGAGGGTGCGAAAGAACGCCATGCCGCGCACCGGCGTTTCCAGCGCGAGGGCGATGGCGATGCCGAGCACCATCTCGGCGCTGACGCAGACCCCGGCGAAAAGCAGCGTCGTCCAGAGTGACGACCAGACGCGCGGGTTCGAGAACGCCGAGATGAAGTTGTCGAGCCCGACCCAGCGCGCGCTGGTCCACGGCGTGCCCATGCTCCAGTCGAACAGGCTCAACTGGAACGCCGACAGCACCGGGTACAGGCAGGCGAAGGCCATCACCAGCACGGCGGGGCCGACGTAGAGCAAGGGGACCCAGGCGGGGCGTTTCATGGGTGTGGGGAAGCGCTGAAAGTCGGTCGAACTTGCCCCCTCTCCCCAAAGGGGCGAGGGAGCCACACCGAACGCAGTGCATGCGCTCCCACCTGTTCAGACCTTGTAGCCCGCCTCACGCATGATCTGCGTGACCTGCGGCACCATGCCGTTCAAGGCTTCCTCGGCCGTCTTCTTTCCCGTCAGCGCCTCGGAAATCCCGACGCCCAGCGCCTGCACGTTGATCTTGTCCCAGACCGGGATGATCGGCCGCCAGTCGGGGTTGGAATACTTCAGCGCTTCCTTGAACACGATGTACTCGGGGTACTGGCACACCAGGTCCGTGTCGGTCATGGTCGAGTTGCGCATCGGCGCGCCGCCGAGTTTCGCGACCGCCTTGTCCTGCGGCTTGGAAGTGAGCCATTGCAACAGCAGAAAGCTCGCATCGGCGTTCTTCGCGTTCTTCGGGATCGTCAAGCCCAGCCCGCCCGACTGCGAGGCCCGGCGCGTGCCGGCCGGGTGCAGCGCCCAGCTCACCTTGCCCGCCACCTTGCTCTTGCTCGGGTCGTTCACCACCCCGGCCAGCGTCGTCGAGTCGAGGTACATCGCCGCCTGGCCTTGCAGGAACGCGGTGTTCGACTCGCCCTGGCCGTAGCCCGCAATGCCCGCCGGCCCGGTGGCCACCACCTCTTGCAGGAACTTCAGCGCGGCGACGCCGGTCGCGTCGTTGAAGCGCGCCTTCCACTGCTCGTCGAACACGCTGCCGCCGAGCGGGTTCAGGTGCAGCAGCCACGCATGCACGCACTGGTGGCCGGCCTGGCCGCGCGACGTGAGCGCGCCGATGCCCTCCTTGTCCTTGATCGTGCGCAGCAGCTGCATGAACTGCGCGTAGGTCTCGGGCGGCTGCAGGTTGTGCTTGGCGAAGATGTCGCGCCGGTAGGCCAGCACCGAGGTCTCGGCCCCATAGGGCATGCCGTAGAGCTGCGCGCCCTGGCCTGCGAGGTAGCCCTTGGGGCCGCCGACAAGGCCGAGGTTATGTCCCGACACCACCACACGGTCACGGGACGCACCGACCCACCGATCCGAGGAGACAACATGCAACCCAAGATCCTGACCGCACTGGCTTCATTCACCACCCTGGCGGCCCTGTCGCTGACCTCCGGCCGCGCGCTGGCCGCCGAGCCGG
>JANOVJ010000262.1:0-2969 GCA_031417295.1 bacterium
CGCTCGCCACCAGCACGCCCGCCAGCGCCAGCCCTTCGCGCCAGGCGACGATCCGCGCCCGCTGCGGCTCGTCGCCGCCGAGTCGCGCGCCCCAGGCCTGGTGGATCACGGTCACGGCGCTGAAGCTGAGGTAGGTCACGGCCAGGCCGACCGCGCACCACCACAGCAGCGCGCTCAGGCCTTCGACGGCCGGGAAGAACAGGGCACGAAAGCCGAGTGCGAGCAGCACCGCGGCCGTTGCCAGCGCGACCCAGGCGCGGCGCGGCGAGCCGGCGAACAGCGCATCGGTCCAACGGCCGATGAACGGGTCGACGAAGGCATCGAGCAGCCGCGCACCGAGCAGCACCGCGCCGAGCAGCGCCAGCGGCACGCCGTACTCGCTGGCGTAGTGATTGGGCAGCACCACATACAACGGCAGCGCCACGAACGCTAGCGGCAGGCCGAGCCCACCATACGACAGGCCATCCCGCCAGCCGCCGCGCCAGGCGTTCGCGGGCAGCACGTCAGGGGTCACGCGCCGCTACCGAGCAAGGCCAGCCGCAGCTTGGGCTCTGACGTCTTCGGCGACAGCCAGATGGCGAAGAAGGCGCGCGCGAAATCGGCGTCCGGTACTTCGGCTCGCAGGGTGCCGTTGAGGAAGAAGCGGGTGTCTTCACCGGGCCGGAACAGGCCGGTGACGCGGTCGCCCTTGGCCACGTCGGGGAAGGCCTGCTTCATCCCGATGAACCAGGCCGCGCGCTGCTCGGGCGAGAGCGGCGCGATGCGCTGCATTTCGTCGAGCGAGCGTTCGGCCATGCGCAGGCCGGAGAGCGACCGGGCGTACTCGATCTCGATCGCCAGCGGGCGCTGGGCAAAGGCCTCGGCGCTGAAGCCCTCGCTCACCCAGAGCCGGATGTCGTAGACGGCCAGCCCGAGGAAGCTCAGCCGCCCCGACCCCTGCAACCGCGCGCCGGGCAAACCGGTGGCGAGTTCGGGCAGCGCCACGCGGTTGGCCCACACCGGGGCCGCCGCTGCCGCAGCGATGCCTGCCAGCCCGGACATCAGCGCGCGGCGCGACAGGCCTGGCGGCGACGCGGCCGGTGTCATGGGCGCTGCAGCGTGAACTGCATGACGCTGGTGTTGCCGGTCGCGAACGCGGCTTCACAGTAGGCGAGGTAGAACTCCCAGATGCGCATGAAGCGGCTGTCGAAGCCGAGCTGGCGCACCGGGCCTTCGGCGCTCAGGAAGCGGTCGCGCCAGCGGCGCAGCGTCTCGGCGTAGTCGAGCCCGAAGTCGAGTTCATGCACGACTTCGAGGCCGGCACTCGCGGCCGCCTTGCGGAACTCGGCCGGGCTCGGCAGCAGGCCGCCAGGGAAGATGTACTGCTGGATGAAGTCGGTCGAGCGCACGTAGCGGTCGAACAGATCGTCGCGGATCGTGATGCTCTGGATGCAGGCCTTGCCACCGGGCTTCAGGTTGCGCTGGAGGGTCTCGAAGTACGCGCCCCAGTACTCGCGGCCCACGGCCTCGAACATCTCGATCGAGACGATGGCGTCGAACTTGCCTTCGGCCGCGCTCTGCCCGAGCTCGCGGTAGTCCTGAAAGCGCAGCGTCGCGCGGTCGGCCAGCCCGGCTTCGTCCATGCGCCGCTGGGCATAGGCGAGTTGCTCGCCCGACAAGGTGACGCCGGTGACATGGGCCCCGAAATCTCGCGCCGCACACTCGGCCAGGCCACCCCAGCCGCAACCGATTTCGAGCACCCGGTCGCCGCCCTGCACACCGCATTCGGCGAGCGCGCGGCGCACCTTGGCCCACTGCGCCTGCGCCATGTCGCCCGTCCGTTCGCCCTCGAACCAGGCGCTCGAATAGCTCATCGTCTCGTCGAGCCAGAGGCGGTAGAACTCGTTGCCCAGGTCGTAGTGGGCGTGGATGTTCTTCTTGCTGCCGTGGCGCGAGTTGCGGTTCAGCAGGTGCTTGGCGCGGTACAGCAGCGAGCCCCACCAGGTGCCGTAGATCATGCTTTCGATGTGGTCGCGGTTGGCGATGAACAAGGTCAGCAGCGCGGTCAGGTCGGGCGAGGTCCAGTCGCCGGCGATGAAGCTCTCGGCGAAACCGATGTCGCCCGAGCGCAGCGCCTCGGCGCACACGTTCCAGTTGCGCAGCCGCATTGCGGCGCGCGGCTCGCCCTCGCGCGCGGTGCCGAAGTGCGCCGTCTGCCCGTCGGGCAATTGCAGCGTGAGCGTGCCGTGGCGCATTTTCGGCAGCAGGCGAAAAACGGAATGCGCGGCAGCCGGGGCCGAGCGCGGCAGGCCGATGGCCAAGGTGCTGGAGGAGGTCATGGCGTCGAGGTCGATCCAGGGCTTTGACGGGTGATGAACGTCGGCGGCGGCGCCGGCTTGGGGACGAAGGGAACGCGCTTGAAGAACAGCTTGACCGCCTGCCAGTGAATGCGCGCGATCACGCCGAAGGTCATCAACGGCAGGCCGAAGAAGGCACGGCGCGCGCTGGCCGCAGTGAGCGCCTGAAGCTCGCCCGAGACGCTGGTTTGCAGCAACGCGCCGGTAGCGTCGTCATGGTCGATGCGCACTACCGTGCGGCCCTGGCTCGTGGGCTGCGGCGCGGTGCGCATGAAGCGAAACCGGTAGCGGCCCTCGACATGGCAAAACGGCGAAACGTGGAACGCCTTGCTCGCTTCAAGCTCGCGCCCGTACGCGAGTTGCGGGCCGCTGAGCAGGTAGCAGTGGCGTTCGCCGAAGGTGTTGTTGACCTCGACCACGATGGCCGCGAGGCTGTTGTCGTCGTCGCGGCGATGGCAGTACCAGAAACTCACCGGCTTGAAGACGTAGCCCAGCACGCGCGGGTAGCAGTGCAGCCAGACTTCGCCGGTCGCGTCAACGATGCCTTCGCGTTTCAGCAGCTCGTCGAGCCAGGCCAGGCTGTCGGCGCGGCAGTCACCATGGTCGCGGTCGTGAAAGCCGATCAAGCCAAAC
>JANOVJ010000263.1:0-5238 GCA_031417295.1 bacterium
CCGACTCGAGATCGCGGCCGAACGGCTTCTCGACGATGACACGCGCCCCCGCAGCCAGGCCGGCCGCGCCCAGGCCGTGGATGACGGTCGGAAACAGCGTCGGCGGAATCGCCAGGTAGTGCAGCGGGCGCTGCGCCGCACCTTGCTCATTTCCGAGCGCGCGTTTCAGCGCGGCATACGTGGCGGCGCTGTTGTAGTTGCCGCTGACGTACCGCAGCAGCGACAACATCCGGTCCAGCGCACCCGGGTCACCCGGCTCAGCCGTTGCACCTGCCGCAGCGGCGTGCTCGATGCTCTCCTTTGCACGCGCGCGCAGTTGCTCGATGGTCCAGGCCGAGGAAGCAACGCCGATCACGGGCACGTTCAGTGTGCCGTGCCGGCACATCGCAAACAGCGCCGGAAAGATCTGCTTGTAGGCCAGATCGCCGGTGACGCCGAAAAGCACCAGCGCGTCGGATGGCGGGCAAGGGCCGGACAGCAGGGCGGGATCGTCGGGCATCTTCAGCGTCCCGCACTCGGTGCGCCTTTTTCGGCATGGCCACCGAACTCATGCCGCATCGCCGACAACACGCGGCTCGCGAAGTCGGCTTCGCCGCGTGACGCGAAACGCGCGTAGAGCGCCGCGCTCAGTACCGGCGCCGGCACGGCTTCGTCGATCGCCGCCTGCACCGTCCAGCGCCCTTCGCCGGAGTCGGACACCCGGCCCTCGAAGCTGGCGAGCGTCGGATCGGCGGCGAGCGCGGCAGCGGTCAGATCGAGCAGCCACGAGCCGATCACGCTGCCGCGTCGCCAGACTTCGGCGATTTCAGGCAGGTCCAGCTCGTACTGGTACAGCTCGGGCTCGCGCAGCGGCGTCGTCTCGGCGTCGGCCGGGTGCGTGCGCTTGCCGACATTCGCGTTGCGCAAGATGTTCAGGCCCTCGGCGTAGGCCGCCATCACGCCGTACTCGATACCGTTGTGGACCATCTTCACGAAGTGCCCGGCACCGTGCGGCCCGCAGTGCAGGTAGCCTTGGTCCGCGCTGCCGCTGCCGCTGCCGGGCTTGCGGCCTGGCGTGGGCGGTGCTGCACCGGCACCGGGTACGAGGCTTGCAAACAGCGGCGCGAGGTACTGCACCACCGTGTCTTCGCCGCCGATCATCAGACAGTAGCCGCGTTCGGCCCCGGCAACGCCGCCGCTCGTGCCCACATCGACCAGGTGGATCCCGGACGCCTGCAACAAGGTGGCTCGGCGGATGTCGTCGCGGTAGTTGGAGTTGCCGCCGTCGATCACGATGTCGTCGGCGTCGAGCAAGGGCACGAGTTCGCTGAGTGCGTCATCGACGACCGCCGCCGGCACCATCAGCCAGATCGCACGCGGTCGCACCAGGGCGTTGACCAACTGCTGCAACGAGGCCGCGCCTGTCGCGCCCTGCGACGTTAGCCGATCAATGGCGGCCGGCTGCACGTCGTGCACGACGCAGGTGTGACCACCGCGAATCAGCCGGCCCACCATGTTGGCCCCCATGCGACCCAGTCCGACCATAGCGATCTGCATTGCCAGTCTCCGCTCCTGTCCGGCTCTCTTGCTGCGGCAACCGTGCTGCCAGCGAGTTCGACCGCTGGCCGCTGTGCCTAAACCACGCGTGCCGCCCAGGTCGCCGCCACCAGCAAGACGAAACCAAGCACCGCAGCGCCGGCGTGTGTGACGACCAACCACTTGGGCAATGGCAGTTGCTTCCAGTGGTAATTCAAGTTCAGAAACGCGCCGCCGCCAGCGGCGGCAAGAAAGAGCGCGAGCGCCACGAGCGCCATCTTGGGCAGTCCGACCGTCGCGGCGGCGTACAGCAGCAGGGTGACTGCCGCCGCAGCCAGGAACCCGTGCCGCATGGCCAGCGCTGCCGGCGGCGATCGGTCACCCATGAATCGGATGCCCGCCATGACGAGCCCGCCCGCTGCGGCGGCTGCCAGCAACACGCTGGCGGTCAGAAGGATCTGTGCAGGTTCCATGTTGTTCACCGATTGTTGTCAGACAGGACTACAGCGACTTGAGGTACTGCGACAGATCGGACATCTGGCCCGCACTCAGACCGAGCGACTGCTTCGTGTTGTAGGTCTGGACCACCGCGTCCAGCGTCGCTGCCGTGCCGTTGTGGAAGTACGGCGGGTGTTGCCACAAGCCTTTCAGTGGCGCGGTCCGGTAATGTTTGGTGGCACTGCGCGACGCGTAGCTGGGGGCACCGCCCGGCTCCGGCTCACTGACCGCGTCGCTCGGCGGGTGCAAGCGCGTGTTGGCGTCGGTGAACTCGGGCCCGCTGTGGCAGGTCACGCATTTGCCGGCGTTGTTGAAGACGACCTTGCCTCGGTCCGCCGCGGTGGCATCGAAACTCCCGCTCGGTGGTGGTGGCGCTGCCAGCGAGAGCTGATACGCCTGCAGCGCCGGCAACTTCGCCGTGATCATGTCGACCGTGCCATGGGTGACATTGACCCCCGTGCGCGGCTCGACGAACGTGCCGTGGCCGCCCATCTGCGTCACGCCGACATAGCGGTTCCAGTACGCCAGATCGTCGCCATCGCCGGTCGACGTGATCTTGTTGATGCCCGCAAGGCCGTACGCGGGCGGGATGACCTGCGGGCCATTCTTGCCGTCGAGGTTGAACCGAGGGTCGTACTTGCCGGGCCCCCAGGAGTTGTAGACCGCTTTTGCCGCGGCACTCGGCGCGGGCGACAGGGCAATGATGGCGCCGGGGTTGAGCTGTCGATTGGGCCAGCCATCGAGCCGCTTGCCGATGCCGGGCGCGAATGAATTGTCGACCGTCGAGTGGCAAAGGGCACAGGTAACACCCACCCGTGTCAGCACGTCCGAGCCGTTGACGGTTTCTACCGTGCCCTTGAGGCCGACCACCGCGTTGAGCTTGAGCAAAGCCACCGTGGTGGCGGGGCTCCTCAGGTCGACCGAGCCGTTCTGGATTCCCGTCACCACCGCCGCCGGCAGGGCTTCTGCGTCAACCTTGAGTCCGACCGACAAGGCGGTCGTGGGGTCGACTGCCGTGCGGATCACCTCATGCATGCGCAGCGTGTCCGTCCACTGCGTCTCGTCGCCGAAGGTGTCGAAGCGAAAGATCTGCTTGCCCTGCTCGACGAGGGCGGCTTGTTCGGCTGCCGAGTTGTCCGAGTCGCCACCGCACGCCGACACCAGTGCGCCGGCCACGCCCATAGCGCCTATCGCGCCCAATAGCATCACGCTGCGTGAGGTGCCGCGTCGAGGCTGTTTGTGTTCCCCGTGCATTGCGGCTGGCGACGTTTCGATGCGAGCCGTAATAGGTGTGCAGGTGGATTTCATGAGAATCTCCTTGGCGGCGAGTGCCGCGAATCGGATGCAACACCGAAGCGCTTCTCTCGAGCGACTTCAAGTTGCGGGGCGGACTGCGTGGGAAGGGTGTAGGTCAGGTTTCAATGTGCGTCTGTGCGACGGCGTACCCACGAAAGACGCTCGTCGCGGTGTTGAGCGCGGTTTGAATGTGAGTCACTGGCGTGCCGTCCAGTACCCGCACATCGAGTCGGTGGCGCATTGGATGCAGCGGCGACATCGAGCGTTCCCGCGGAATGACCAACAGCCAACGCGCATCGGCGTCAGCGCTGAACCATCACGCCGATGATGATTGCCGCGTCGAGCGCGATCCAGCCGATGCAGGCGAGGTAAATCGTCTTGTCGCGCTTCTGGATTCCGTAAACGAACCACAGACAGGCGGAGAACAAGTACGCTGTCCACGACAGCAGCGATACGCCTGCCGCATCCTGGCCGACCCAAACGACCACGACCTGCGGCACCGTCATCAGCATCGTGACGACCGACAGGACGCGCAGGAACTTCTCCAGCGCACTGGGCGCCGGCGCTCCAGGAGCCACCGTCACGGCAGCGCAGTCGGCAGGCAACATCGTCATCGTGGGTGCAGCGGCGCCTGCTTGGCGCATTCGGCCGTGTCGTTGACATGCTTCAGGTAGGCGATCAGGTCGGCGCGTTCCTTCGGGTCCGCAACGCCGTCGTAGGTCATCGCAGTGCCGGGCACCATCTTCAATGGCTGGGTCAGAAAGCGGTCGAGCGTCTTGTCGTTCCAGACGATGCCCGATTTCTTCATGGCCGGCGAATAGCTGAACTGCGGCACGCTGCCGGCGCGTCGCCCGAACAGGCCGCAGTGACGCGGCCCCACACGATCGTAGGCAAGCGCATGGCAGGCCAGGCAGCGTGCGTAGATCGGCTCGCCGCGCATGGCGTCTGGCGCCGGTTTCTCGGCACCACGTGCCGATGCGCTCGCGCAGACCACCAGCGCAGCGGCCCGCAGTAGCCGGCGCACGGTCATGTCATGAACGCAGACGGAACCGGCACTTCACCCAGCGCCTGGCGCAGGATGGCCCAGTGCATGGCCTCGTCGCCCAGGATGCTGGCGGCGGCCTTGGACAAGTCGCGGTTGGCGAACAATGGCACCGCGCCGAGATAGGCGCTGACGGCACCTTGCTCGAGCTTGGCTGCGAACTTGAGCACGTCGGCCTGCGACTTCAACTGATCGACCGGGAAGTTGTATTTGGCCTTGGCCATCACGGGTTTGCCGCCGAGCTTCTCGACCGTCGCGACCAACAGGGCAACGTGCGCGTTGTGATGGCCCTGGAAGGTCAGCGCAAGATCAAGCACCGGGGGTTGCAGCAGCTTGCTTTCGGCACCCAACTGGTAGGCCGCGATGGCCTCGAACTCGGCACCGAGCGCGGTATTCAGAATCTGCACGTCTTTGGCATTCGCGCCGCCGGACTTGGCGGCGAGCGCAACGTTGCCGGACAGCAGCGCCACCGCCGCACCTGAAAGTACGAGGCCCGACCGGCCCAGAAACAAGCGGCGTGCCGCGATGGGGTTGGGCATCTGGAAAAATGACATGGCAATCTCCTTGGGGCAGTGACATCACGATCGGGGGGATCCCCGGTCGACTTCTAGCTTCGCCAGCACGCCGGCAACGATGCGGTCGCAGCGTGCCCCGGCGAATGAAAATGCATCGCCGATCGCAAGGTCGACGTCGCGCGCGAGTCCCTCGCGCAGCAGGCCACGAGCACGAAAGAAGCGGGTTCGCACGGTGGCCTCGGGGATTTCCAAGACCACGGCGACTTCCTCGACACTCAACTCTTCGACCGCGCGCAGCATGAACACGGTGCGAAAGGCATCGGGCAGCGTGTCGATGCGGGCTTCCATGAGTCGGCGCACTTCGCTGCGCAT
>JANOVJ010000264.1:0-7689 GCA_031417295.1 bacterium
CGCCCCAGTGTGAGCCCCCAGCGGGCACCGCGTGCCGCGCGGCCCCGAAGCCAAGCAAACGCGGATGCCGGCAAAACGCGGCAACGCGCCAAACGGACGGAAGCCACTGACATGCTCTCCGCCACCGCCCTCAACACCTACTACGGCGAAAGCCACATCCTGCGTGGCGTGGATGTGCTCATCCCCGAACGCACCGCGGTCGGCCTGCTCGGCCGCAATGGCATGGGCAAGACGACGCTGATCTGCACGCTGATGGGCTATGTGCGGGCAGCGTCTGGGCAGGTGCAGTGGCACGGCCGTGACGTGGGCGGCGCTCCGCCTGAGCGCATGGCGCGGCTCGGCATCGGCTACGTGCCCGAAGGCCGCGGCATCTTCCCCAATCTGTCGGTGCGCGAGAACCTGCTGGTGTCCGCGCGGGCAAGCACCGACGGGCGGCGCGAGTGGACGTTCGAGCGCGTGATGGCCACCTTCCCGCGCCTGGCCGAACGCTTGTCGCACGGCGGCCAGCAACTCTCGGGCGGCGAACAGCAGATGCTCTCGATCGGCCGCGCGCTGATGACGAACCCGAGCCTGATGATCCTCGACGAGGCGACCGAAGGCCTCGCGCCGCTGATCGTGGCCGAGATCTGGCGCGTCGTCAGCGATATCCGCGCCAGCGGCATCAGCACGCTGATCGTCGATCGCAACTACCGCGCCGTGCTGGCGCACACCGACCGGGCGGTGGTGATGGAGAAGGGCCGCATCGTGCTCGCCGATGCGTCGGCGTCGCTGGCCGCGAAGCCCGAGGCGCTGGCGCGATTGTTGGGCGTGTGAAGGGCGCGGTTGCGGCGCAGAATCACCGCTCTGTCCAACGCCACCGGAGCCAGTACATGATCCTCGAACTCGCCGACATCCGCATCGCCCCCGGCAAGAACGCCGAGTTCGAAGCCGCCATCCAGCGCGGCGCCGAGACGGTGATCGCCAGCGCCAAGGGCTTTCGCGGCTACAAGGTCAACCGCGGGGTCGAATCGACCGAGCGCTACCTCCTGATGATCTACTGGGAGACGCTGGAGAACCACACCGTCGACTTCCGCGGCGGCCCGCTGTTCCCTCAATGGCGCGCCATCGTCGGCCCGTTCTTCGCGGTGCCGCCGGTGGTCGAGCACTTCGAGCTGGTGGTGAAGTCGGCGTGAGCCGCTGCGGAGAGGGGCCCCGCGCAGCGGGGATCGAAGCCAGGCGCAGGCCCGGGCGGCCGACCGAGCCGGCCTCTCGAATCCCCACGGCGGTGCGGAGGCCGCGGCCTGAGCTGCATCCGATCGGCAACGGCGCGCGTACCCCTGCCGTTCGCCACCACCACAACCCACTTCAGGAGACCGCCATGAGCCGCAACCCGACCCGCCGCTACCTGTTCGCTTTCGGTGGCATCGCCGCCGCCTCGTGCCTCGCCGCCATCGCCATCGCGCAAGCGGTGGTGCCGCCGGGCCCGAACAAGCTCGCCTTTCCCGAAGGCTGGGACAAGGGCACGCTGTACGCCACCGTCGACCGCTACGACACCAAGCAGTACCGCGAGTTCTATGGCCCGCCCGAGGCGGTGAAGGCGGTCCGCGAAGGCAAGCCGGTTCCCTACGGCACGGTGCTCACACTGGCCGCTTACGCCGCCCAGGTTGACGCTGCCGGCGTGCCGGTGAAGGACGCCAACGGCCGCTTCATCAAAGACAAGCTCGTCGCCGTCAACTCGATGCAGAAGGGCACCGGCTTCGGCGCCGACATTCCGGCCGAGATCCGCAACGGCGACTGGATCTACCAGTCGTTCACGCCCGACGGCAAGGTCAACGACAAGGCCAACCTGACCGCCTGCTTCCAGTGCCACCTGCCGTTCGCGAAGGACGACTACCTCACCAACATGGCCAAGCTCGCCGGCAAGTTCCCGAGCGATGCGAAGGTGATGGCCAAGAGCGGTGCCAACGACGTGGCGATCAGCGGCTTCGCCTTCGGCCCCGGTGCGGTGAAGGTGACGGCCGGGCAGAGCGTGACCTGGACCAACGCCGACGACACGCCGCACCAGATCAGCCTGGTCGGCGCCAACGGCAAGCGCAGCGAGGTGATGCTGAAGGGCCAGACCGCCACCTTGCAGTTCGACGAAGCCGGCAACATTGCCTACATCTGCGGCCTGCACCCGGGGATGAAGGGGACGATCGAGGTCGCGGCGAAGTAGCTTGCGATGGCATAGTGCGCCTCAGAGAGGAGGCGCCATGTTCATTCGCAACTGCTGGTATGTGATCGCCTGGGATCACGAAGTCCCGGCCGATGGCCTGTTCACGCGCACCGTGCTGAACGAGCCGATCCTGCTGCTGCGAACGGCCGATGGCCTCATCGCCGCGCTCGAAGACCGCTGCTGCCACCGGCTGGCGCCGCTGTCCAAGGGCCGGCGCGAAGGCGATTGCGTGCGCTGCGGCTACCACGGCATGAAGTTCGACGCGCAAGGCGTGTGCGTCGAAATCCCCGGCCTCGACACCGTGCCACCCAAGGCCCGCGTGCGGACCTATCCGGTCGCGCTGAAGAACCGCTGGGTCTTCGTCTGGATGGGCGACCCGGCGCGCGCCGACACCGCGCTGCTGCCCGACAACTTCTCCTGCGACCACCCGGACTGGCGCAACAAGCCGGGCTACCTGCACTACGACACGCCCTACCTGTTGATCTGCGACAACCTGCTCGACTTCTCGCACCTCTCCTATGTGCACGAGAAGACGCTCGGCGGTTCGACCGCCATTGCGCAGGCGCGGCCGACGATCGAGAAGATCGCCCGCGGCATCCGCGTCTCGCGCCACGTATCCAACGTGCCGCCGCCGCCGTTCTACCTGAAGTTCCGCCGCTTCGAATCCAACCTCGACCGCTGGTTCGTCTATGACTTCGTGCTGCCCGGCACGCTGCTGATGCACTCCGGCGGCAAGCCGGTGACGGACGCCGAGGGCGACCTCAGCAACGCGGTGCAGCTCCACAGTTGCCAGACGCTGACGCCCGAGACCGAGACCAGCACGCACTACTTCTTCCAGCAGTCGCACCGCGTGGGCCATGGCGACGAGACGGTCACCGAGTCGATCTACAACAGCCTCGTCGTCGCGTTCGAGGAAGACCGCGCGATGATCACCGCGCAGCACCGCTCGCTGGCGCGCAACCCCGACGCGGCCATGCTGCCGCTGGCGATGGATGCGGCGTTGCTGCAGTTCCGGCGGATGGTGGGCGAGGCGGTGGCGGCCGAGCGCCCCACCTGAATCCGCGGCCATCGCGCGCGCCGCCGCATGCCACGGCAGGGTTGCGGCACACTCCGGTCTGTCGATAGATGGTCGAGGCCTCATGCGCAAACTGACTCTATGGGCTGCCCTTGGCGCCATCGCCCTGGCTGCGGGCGCCGGATACTGGTGGGCGCAGGGGCGCGCGGGCAGTGCCGCAACCGCAAGTTCCGCGGCGTCGGCCGCGTCCGGCCCGGGCGCGGGTGCGTCGGCGCCGGCCGTCAACGTCACCACCTTCACCGCGCAGCGCCGCGACTGGCCGGTGCTGCTGTCCGCCAGCGGCACCGTCACGCCGCTCAACACGGTCGAGATCCGCCCGCAGGTCAGCAGCGCGGTGACGAAGGTGAACATCAAGGAAGGCCAGTTCGTGAAGGCCGGCGAGTTGCTGTTCACGCTCGACAGCCGCGCCGACGAGGCCAACCTGGCCAAGGCGCAGGCGCAGCTCGAACGCGACCAGGCCGCGCTCGCCGACGCGCAACGCCAGCTCGCGCGCAGCCGCGACTTGCTGAACCAGAACTTTGTTTCGCAGAGCGCGGTCGACACCAACCTCACGCTGGTGGCCAGCCAGCAGGCCGCGGTCAATGCCGACCGGGCGGCGCTGGCCTCGGCGCGGGTGAGCATGAGCTACAACCGCATCGTCGCGCCTTCGGCGGGGCGTGCCGGCGCGATCAATGTGTTCGCCGGCAGCTATGTTCAGCCCACTTCGGCGCCGCTGGTCACCATCACCCAGCTCGACCCGATCGCGGTGAGTTTCACGCTGCCGCAGCGCAACCTGCCCGATGTGCTGGCAGCGCTGAAGGCGGGCAATGCGCCGGTGAAGGCCGAGTTGCCCGACGCCGCCGCGCGCAATGTCGCCGCGGCCACAGGCAGGCTGCAGTTCGTCGACAACGCGGTCGATGCCGGCTCGGGCACGGTCAAGGTGAAGGCGCTGTTCGACAACAAGGGCCTGCTGCTCTGGCCCGGCGCCTATGTCAACGTGCAGCTCAGCGTGCAGACGCTGCAAGGCGCGATCGTGATTCCGCAGGCGGCCATCGTGCAGGGCGCGAACGCGAAGACGGTGTTTGTCGTCGACGCCGAGGGCAAGGCGGCGCCGCGCCGGGTCGAGCTGCTGGCGTCGGCCGGTAACGAGGCCGTGGTCAGCGGCATCGAGGCCGGAACGCGCGTGGTCGTCGAAGGCAAGCAGAACCTGCGTCCCGGCAGCATGGTGCGCGAGCGCCCGCCCGAGGGCGCACCCGAAGGCAAGGCTGGCGGCCGGCGCGGGCAGGGCGCTTCTGGCGCGGCGCCGTCCGACGGCGCAGCGTCGCGTGTGCGGCCTGCGCTGTGAGAGATCGTCTCAATCGGAGGCGGGCGGGCCGAGCGCCGGGCCGCTCCCAAGCCGGCCCGCATCCCCTCGGGGGATCGGCCGACGTATCCGTCGGCCGAGGGGTCCCATCACCATGAACATTTCCGAGTTGTTCATTCGCCGGCCGGTGATGACGGTGCTGCTGAATGCGGCCATCGTGCTCGCCGGCGCGATCGCCTACAGCCGCATTCCGGTCGCCGCGCTGCCGAGCTACAACACGCCGGTCATCAACGTCTCGGCCGGCCTGCCGGGCGCGAGCCCGGAGACGATGGCGACCTCGGTCGCGCTGCAACTGGAGAAACAGTTCTCGACCATCCCGGGGCTGGCGATCATCAGCTCCAGCAGCACCCTCGGCAACACCTCGCTGACGCTCGAATTCGACGAAGGCCGTGACATCGACGCCGCCGCAGTCGATGTGCAGGCCGCGCTGCTGCGCGCGCAGCGCTCGCTGCCGCAGGACATGACCTCGCCGCCGTCGTACCGCAAGGTCAACCCGGCCGATGCGCCGGTGCTGTTCATCGCGTTGCAATCCTCGGCGATGAACCTGTCGGACCTGAACGACTACGCCGAGCATTTGATCGCGCCCACGCTCTCCACGCTCGAAGGCGTGGCCCAGGTCAACGTGTTCGGCCAGAAGCGCTACGCGGTGCGGGTGCGGGTGCAGCCCGACGCGCTGGCCGCGCGCAACATCAGCCTCGACGAGCTCACCGCCGCGTTGAAGGCGGCCAACGCCAACACTCCGGTCGGCACGCTCGAAGGCAGCCGCCAGACGCTCACGCTGCAAGCCAACCGGCAACTCCGCAACGCCGCCGAGTTCGCCGACCTGATCGTCTCCAGCCGCAACGGCAACACGGTGCGGTTGCGCGACGTGGCACAGGTCGAAGACAGCTTCGAGACCGTGAAAACCGCGGCCAACTTCAACGGCGAGACCTCGATCACGCTCGCCGTGCAGCGCCAGCCCAACGCCAACACGGTCAAGGTGGTCGATGCGGTGCGGGCGGCGATCCCGGGCTTCCAGGCGCAACTGCCGGCCTCGGTGAAGCTGACCGTCACCAACGACCGCTCGGCCTCGATCCGCGACGCGCTGCACGACGTGACGCTGACGCTGCTGGGCACCGTCGCGCTGGTGGTGCTGGTGATCTTTTTGTTCCTGCGCCGCGTGGTCGCGACGCTGATCCCCACGCTGTCGCTGCCGGTCTCGCTGATGGGCGCGATCGCGCTGCTGTGGGCCTTCGGCTACAGCCTCGACAACATCTCGCTGCTCGGCTTGACGCTCGCCGTCGGGCTGGTGGTGGACGACGCGATCGTGATGCTGGAGAACATCATGCGTCACGTCGAGGAAGGCATGCCGCCGTTCCAGGCCGCGCTGCAAGGCTCGCGCGAAGTGGCGTTCACCATCATCTCGATCTCGATCTCGCTGGTGGCGGTGTTCATCCCGATCTTCTTCATGCCGGGCGTGATCGGCCTCTTGTTCCACGAGTTCGCGGTCGTCGTGTCGCTCGCCATCCTGGCCTCGGCCTTCGTCTCGCTGACGCTGGTGCCGATGCTCGCCAGCCGCTTCATCACCGACGAGGCACACAAGAAGCGGCCCGGCGCGCTGGTGCGGCTGTTCGAGCGCGCCTTCGACGCGACGCTGGCCGCCTATGCGCGCACGCTCGATGCGGCGCTGCGCCATCGCCTGTTCGTGCTCGTCGTGGCGTTGCTGACGTTTGCCGCCACGGCCTGGCTGTTCACCACCATCCCGAAAGGCTTCTTCCCCGAGGAAGACATCGGCCAGCTGCGGATCAGCTTCGAGGCCTCGGAAGACATCTCGTTCCCGGCGATGGTGGCGTTGCAGGAGCGCGCCGCGGCGATCGTGCGTGCCGACCCGAACGTGCTCTCGGTCAGCTCCTTCAACGGCGGCGGCGGGGCGCAGAACACCGGCCGCATGTTCCTCAATCTGAAGCCGCGCGCCGAGCGGCTGCCGATGAAGCAGGTGGTCGAAGGCCTGCGGCGCAAGCTGCGCGAGGTGCCCGGCCTGGCCGCCTACCCGCAGCCGGTGCAGTACCTGCAGCTCGGCGGGCGGCAGAGCAAGAGCCAGTACCAGTACATCCTGCA
Organism: bacterium; assembly: GCA_031417295.1. Lineage (GTDB taxonomy): Bacteria > Pseudomonadota > Gammaproteobacteria > Burkholderiales > Burkholderiaceae_C > CAIKUF01. The sequence goes on from JANOVJ010000264.1 coordinate 6,709, forward strand.
AAGCGTGAAGGCTGACGAGTTGAACGAGTGGGCCGCCAAGCTCCAGGAAAAGCTGCGCGCCGACCCGCTGTTCCGCGACGTGACGAGCGACTCGCAACTGAAAGGCCTGCAAGCCAGCCTGAAGATCGACCGCGACCGCGCCAACACCTTGGGCGTGGCCATTGACGCGGTGCGCAGCAGCCTCTTCAGCGCCTTCGGCGAACGGCAGGTTTCGACGCTCTACACCGCCGCCGACAGCTACCAGGTGATCATGGAACTCACCCCCGCGGCGAAGAGCGACGAGGGCGCCTTCAACAGCATCTACGTGCGCAGCAACACCGGCGCGCTGGTGCCCTTGTCGAGCTTCGCCACCGTCGAGCGCACGGTGGGCCCGACGGCGGTGAACCACGTCGGGCAGTTGCAGGCGGTCACGGTGTCGTTCAACCTCGCGCCGGGCGTGCCGCTGGGCAACGCCACCGACAAGATCGAGCAGTACCGCGAACAGTTGCGCATGCCGGCCTCGCTGATCACGAGCTACGGCGGCGACGCGGCGGTGTTCAAGAGTTCGCAGGGCAGCCAGGCGATCCTGATCGTTGCGGCGCTGCTCGTGATCTACGTGCTGCTCGGGGTGCTGTACGAGAGCTTCATCCACCCGCTGACCATCCTGGCCGGGCTACCGTCGGCGGCGGTGGGCGCCTTGGCCACGCTGATGATCTTCGGCCAGGATCTGACGCTGATCGCCACCGTCGGCATCCTGCTGCTGATCGGCATCGTCAAGAAGAACGCGATCATGATGATCGACTTCGCGCTCGACGCGCAGCGCCACCGCGGCATGACGCCGGCGCAGGCCATCCGCGAGGCCTGCGTGCTGCGTTTCAGGCCCATCATGATGACCACGCTGGCGGCCTTGATGGGCGCCTTGCCCATCGCTTTGGGCCTGGGCGCCGGCGCCGAGCTGCGCCAGCCGCTGGGTCTGGCGGTGGTGGGCGGCCTGGTGTTCTC
>JANOVJ010000265.1:0-10501 GCA_031417295.1 bacterium
CGAAGACCCGCTCGAGCCGCTGGCCGAAGCGCTGGAGAGTGGCGACTCGCTGGTGATCTTTCCCGAAGGCACGCGCAGCAACAAGGGCGAGCCGCAGGCCTTCAAGGCCGGGCTGTACCACCTGGCCGAGACGTTTCCGAACGTGCAGTTGATCCCGGTCTGGATCGACAACGTGCAGCGCGTGATGCCCAAGGGTGAGGTGGTGCCGGTGCCGATCCTGTGCTCGGTGACGTTCGGTGCGCCGCTGCAATTGCAGCCCGGTGAAGACAAGCGGGTGTTTCTCGACCGTGCCCGCGAAGCCGTGGTCGCGCTGCGCGCGGTGGCGGCATGACGGAGGCCGCACGATGAACTCGCTGCGCGAGCTGAGCATCATCCAGCAGGTGTCGGTGCTGTTCGTGGCGCTGTTCGGCCTGCTCGCGCTGGTCACGTTCGTGTCGTTCGGGCGCACGCTGCGCGACCGGAGCGACGAACAAGTCGAAGATCAACTGCGCTGGCGGCGCGACCTGCGCGCGCTGTGGGCCGGCGCGCTGCTGTTCTGGGTCGCCTGGGTGTCGGGCCCGGTCGGCGCGACGCTGCTGTTCGCGGTGGTGGCGTTCCTCGCGCTGCGCGAATTCATCACCCTCACCCACACCCGCCGCGCTGACCACCGCAGCCTGTTGCTGGCGTTCTTCGCCATCCTGCCGCTGCAGTTCGTGCTTGCCGGGGCGCAGAGCCTGAACCTGTTCATGGTCTTCATTCCGGTCTACACCTTCCTCGCCATACCAGTGGTGAGTGCGTTCGGCGACGACCCGCAGCGCTTCCTGGAGCGCACCGCGAAAATCCAGTGGGGCATCATGGTCTGCGTCTACGGCATGAGCCACGCGCCGGCCTTGCTGCTGCTGGCGTTCCCCGGCTACAGCGAGCATGGCGCGTTCCTGGTGTTCTACCTCGTTGCCGTGGTCACCGCGGCCTACGTGGCCCAGGAGACAGCGAGCCGGCGTCTGCGCGCGGTGCCGGTGGCGCGCCACATCAGCCGCACGTTTTCATGGCGCGGCTGGCTGATCGGCTGTCTCGCCGCGGCAGGTGTCGGCGGGCTGCTGTTCTGGGCTACGCCGTTCAAGCCCGGCCAGGCCTTGGCGATGGGCTTCATCACCGGCGGCTGCGGCACGCTGGGCGACTTTGTGATGAAGGCGCTCAAACGCGATGCCGGCGTGCGCCACTGGGGCAGCAAGGCCTCGGTCACCGGCGCCGTCGGCCTGCTCGACAGGGTCGCGCCGCTGTGCTTTGCGGCGCCGGTGTTCTTTCACTCGGTGCGCTGGTACTTCGCGGTATGAGCACGGCGCCGGGCCGCCCCAAGCCGTGCGAAATCCCCCCGGGGGATCGACTGCGGTATGCCGCAGCCGAGGGGCAGACATGAGCATTCGGGTGCTGGGTATCGACCCAGGCCTGCGAACGACTGGATTTGGCGTGATCGACGCCGACGGGCCGAATCTGCACTATGTCGCCAGCGGCACCATCAAGACCGACGCCGTCGACGCCGGGCAGTTGCCGCTGCGCCTGAAGGTCATCTTCGACGGCGTGTGCGAAGTCGTTGCGCGCTACCAGCCGCAGTGCGCGTCGGTCGAGATCGTGTTCGTCAACGTCAACCCGCAGAGCACGCTGCTGCTCGGCCAGGCCCGCGGTGCGGCGATCACGGCGCTGGTTTCGCACGGGGTCGAGGTCGCCGAGTACACCGCGTTGCAGATGAAGAAGGCCGTCGTCGGCCACGGCCAGGCGAGCAAGGAGCAGGTGCAGGCGATGGTGGCGCGGCTGCTTGCGTTGCCCGGCTTGCCGGGCAAGGACGCCGCCGACGCGCTCGGCCTCGCGGTCTGCCATGCCCACGCGGCGCGCTCGTTCGCGGCGATCGAGCGGGCGACGCAGCGGGTGCGCAAGACGCGCGCCCAGTACAAGGCCGGGCGCAGCTACTGAGGCGCAGCGTCGAGCTGCGGCGGCTCGGCCCGCAGTTCGTCGTCGTGCTTGCGAATCAGGGCCTGGCCCTCCTCGCAGAGAAACTTCTCGAACGCCAGTGCCACCTGCGGCATCTGCTTGGACGGCACGCGAACCACGAACCACTCGCGTTCGACGGGGTTGTTCGGCAGCGGCAGCACGTCGAGCATGCCGGCCTTGATCTCGAGGATGCAGGTGTGCATCGAGAGGTAGGCCGGGCCGAAGCCGGCCGCGCACATCTGCTTGAGCGACTCGTTGCTCGACATCTCGGAGCCAATGCGCAGCTGCAGGCCGGCCTCCCTGAACAGCCGCTCCACGGTGGTTCGCGAGCCCGAACCCGGCTCGCGCACCAGCAGGTGGGCCTCGGCGAGCGTGGCCATGCTCAACTGCGGGTCGGTCATCAGCGGGTGCCCGGGCGCGGCCATGAAGGCCATGGGATTCTTGGCAAACGCCGTCGAGGCCACCTTCAGCTCGTCGGGCGGGTAGCCCATGATCGCGATGTCGATCTTCTGGCTTGCCAGGCTGCGCACCATCTCGTCGCGATTGCCCACATGCAGCTTCACCTTCACCCGTGGATTGCCGCTGACGAAGGTGACCAGCAAGCGCGGCAGCCAGTACTCGGCGGTGGTCACCGCGCCGACGTTGAGGGTGCCGGAGAACGCGCCGCGGAACGACTCCATCTCGTCACTCGCCTCGTGCCACAGCGCAAGCAGGCGCTGGGCGTAGCTGTTGAGCAACTCGCCAGCCTCGGTGAGCCGAACACCGCGCCCCGTGCGCAGCAACAACTGCGAACCGACGGAGCGCTCAAGGCTGCCGATCTGGATTGACGCTTCCGACTGGGTGAGGTGCAGTTAGTCGGCTGCCAGCGAGACGCTGCCCAGCCGGGCCACGGCGTGAAGCGTCGCCAGTTGGCGCAATGAGGAGGTCTTGGCAAGTGTCATTGCCTGATATTAGGAAAACGGGGCATCAGTGTCAAAACAATCAATTTCAGTTTCTGTCATTCTTTGTTTACAGTGGCTTCGGCGCATCGGTTTTCGCGCTGCCCCGTAATCGCCGTCATCGGTGGCTTACGCCATGCATTTCGTCGTGCCAAAGCCAATCTGCGATGAGCGGCCTCGGCGGTTCTTCGTTGCGCCCAGCCACGGAAGCACACGGTCTAGGGGTTACCCCACAAGGGTTATCTCTGATCTGACGTGAATGGCGCGGCAAGCCGCTTGGCCAGGCACATTTTCAAAGACCGCCTCTGCTGGGGTCTTTGTTATGCCGGGGTTGGGGTCTGAACGAGTATCAAACTGACTTTTTGGGCCCATCCGGCCGATAATCGAAGGAGTATCTCTGATGTTGGACTTGGAAGATTCGAACAGGCGGCGCTTTCTCGGCCTGACCGGGAAAGCCGGATTATCGACCTTGGTGGCGCAGGCCGTCGGCGTCAATCTCGGGCTGGTGGAGGTATCGGCAGCGCAGGGCACCAAACGGGTTCAGCCGTTCCGATTCGCCATCATCGCCGACCCGCATTTGTACAGCGGCAAGGATCACGTCTTCGATAAGCAGCTTGAAGACGCGGTGGCGCAGGTCAACGCGATGAAGTCGCAGCCCGACTTCGTGATGATCATGGGCGACGTGGCGCATCACGGCGAAGCCGATCAGATGGCCAAGGGCAAGGCCATTCTGTCCAAGCTGAAGGCGCCGATCAAGTCGATCCCGGGCGAGCACGACTGGTATCTCGACATGGGCGCCGCGTGGAAGAGCAACTTCGGGCAGGAGACCTGGTCGGTTGACCACAAGGGAGTCCACATCATCGGCATGAACTCGATCCTCGTGCCCGATTTCTGGACCGCCGCCAAGCTGACCCCGGGGCAGCGGCGCGACTGGTTCATGCCGCTGAACAGCCCGGTGCCCGGCGTCTGGGGCGTCGGCCCGGCGGGGCTCGACTGGCTGGCCAAGGACGTGGCCAAGGTTTCTGCCGATACCCCGGTCGTCATATTCACCCACTCGCCGCTGTGGGACTACTACCCGCGCTGGAACTTCCAGGTTTCCGAGGCGCCGCAGATCCGCGACATCCTCGGCAAGTTCGTCGCCGTGACGGCATTCCACGGCCACGTGCACCACACGATCTACAACAAGATCGGCAACATGACGTCGATCGGCACGATGAGCACCTCGTGGCCGTGGCCGTACCCGCCGATCGAGCTGCCCTACCCGGCGTTCCGCCAGTACCGCGCCGACCCGTCGAACACGTCCGACGGCATGGGCAGTGCCGCGATCGCGATGGACGACCGAGGCGGTGCGTTCGTGCAGTACATGCCGTTCGCCGACTCACTGCCGCCGTCGATGAAAGACGGCTTCAACGCCTCCTAGGAGACAAGACCATGATGACCCTGCAATCCAATGCGCTGCGGCGCTGGTGCCTGCCGCTTGTCGCCGTCGGGGCGCTTGCGGCCACCGGCAGCGCCTTCGCGCGCGAGCCGTTCACCGCGGCTGAACTTCAGATGATGGACGAAAAGCTGCACGCTTCCGGGAAGCGCGGCTACGACATGTGGTACGGCGGGCGCGCCGACATGGCCGTGAACGGGCTGGCCTGCGCCAACTGCCACCCTGACGCGGCGGCCACCAATCCAAACACGTTCCCGAAGTTCATGCCGCAGTTCAACCGGGTTGTGCCGTACCGCGACATGGTGAACTGGTGCATCGAGAACCCGCAGGGTGGCAAGAAGCTCGACGCCAACAGCGAAGACATGACCGCGCTGGAGTCGTATTCGTTCCTGCTGTACCGCGGCGTGAAGATCGAACCCGGCCTGGCCACGCGGCAGACGGCCGGGGCGACGCCCACCTCGGCGCGCGGCCTGAACGTCAAGGGCACCGGGATCGGCTTCGACAAGTAGCCACCCGCCGGCCCAGGCGATGAAGGCACTGGCCGCTGGCCTCCGCGCTGGCCTCATCGGTGGCCTCATCGGTGGCCAGGTTGCCTCGGCGGCCGTTCCCTCGGCGGCCGGCGCGCAGCAGGTGTGCGACGTTGCGGGGGGAGATCACTCTGCCCCCGCAATGCGCTTCGAAGACAACGCCGACGGTACGGTCACCGACAAGGATTCGACTCTGATGTGGATGCGTTGTACAGCTGGGCAGGCCTGGTCGACCGGAACCTGTGTCGGCGAGCCCCTGGCGTTGAGCTGGGCCGAAGCGCAAGCGGCGGCGGCCGACGAGAACCGCAGCGGCCGAATGTTCTTCAACGACTGGCGTCTGCCCACACTGCGTGAGCTGGCGACGATCGCCGAGCGCCGATGCAGCAACCCGCGCCTCGACCTTTCGACGTTCCCCAACTCACCGGCCCGCGCCTACTGGAGCGCATCGTCCCGGCCCGACGGCGGGAGTGGCTCGACCGCCTATGTGCTGGATTTCGGCATGGCGGGCGTTCAGTTGGCACCGAAAGAAGACTTGAACCTGCTGCGCCTCGTGCGGAACGCCCGATGAACGAGTGCGCGTCGGCGCCGATGCCGCGGCGCGAGGCCTTGAAACGCGGTGGCGTGCTGCTCGCACTGGCGGCGTGCGGGCTGTCGGCTGCCACCGGCGCGGCCGCGGCCGAGGAAGAAGCGGCGTTCAACGCGGCTTCGCTCCCCGAGGCGCTTGCAGCCTTGGGTGGAAAGCCCGCAACGCGCGCAGAAATCAACCTCGACATCCCCGACCTGGTGGAGAACGGCGCCTTCGTTCCGGTCACGGTCGAAAGCCGGCTCGCCGATACGCGCGAAATCTTCATCGTGGTCGAATCGAATCCCAATCCGCTGGTCGCGCGCTTCACTGTTCCCCACGGTACCGAGCCCTTCATCGCGACCCGCATCAAGATGGCGGAAAGCTGCAATGTCTATGCGGTGGTTCGCGCCGGCGGGCGGCTGTATTCGGCCTTCCAGCGGACCCAGGTCACGGTCGGAGGCTGCGGTTGATGGTCCAGCCGATTCGCATCCGGGCCCGCCACCGCGACGGGCTGACCGAAGTCGTGCTGCTGATGCCGCATCCGATGGAAACGGGCCTGCGCAAGGACGCGGCGGGTGCGCTCGTCGCCACCCACTACATCACCGATCTTCGCGTTGCCGTCGAAGGCCGAACCGTGCTCGAAGCCCGCATGAGCCAGGCGGTGTCGCAAGACCCGTTGCTGAGCTTCCGTTTCCGCGGCGGCAAGCCGGGCGAGCGCATCACCGCGAGCTGGCGCGACAGCCTGGGCGCGGCCCGGGCCGACGAGTCGGCGATCGCCTGATGCCGCCAAGCTACCGAAACAGCAAGCCACCCAACCACCATCCCTCATCGACCCAGGAGTACATCGATGCACCACCACCTTAGCCGACGCACCTTCGCACTGCACCTCATCGTCGGCGGTTCGGCGCTCGCGGCAAGCCCGTTCGCGCTCGCCCAGGAGACCGAGAAGGTCACCGAGGCCGACCCGTATGCCAAGTCGATGGGCTTTCGCGTCGACACCGCGAAAGTCGACCAGGCCAAGTATCCGCGGCACACCGTGGAGCAGCATTGCAGCGTGTGCCAGTTGTACTCGGGCAAGCCGGGTGAGCCACTCGGCCCCTGCTCGTTCTACGGCGACCGGCTGGTCCCGCCGACCGGCTGGTGTCGCAATTTCAAGGCCCTGAAGGCCAAGGCCTGATGGCGCCAGGCGCGGCCACGGCCCGCTCGATATCCAACGATTGAAACCATTGAACCGGAGCTTCTGGCCATGAGCACGACCGCGGCGGTGGTGGTCACGAGGCCGCCGAACTTCAAGACCTGGAAGCGGCGTCTGCTGCTCGCGGTGGGCCTGGGCGGCATGGCGCTGCTGGGCGCCTGCGAGCGCACCGACACCGTACAACGCGGCTTCCGTGGCCTGGCCCAGGTGCAGATGTACAGCCCGTCGGCGGTGACCGCCCTGGCCGAGATCAACCGGATTCCCGAGGCCGAGGAACCGGCCGACCCTGATTCGCCCACGGTCGATGAGGTGTTCAAGAACGTCAGGGTCTTGAACGACCTGAGCGCGACCGAGTTCTCGCGCCTGATGCAGGCGCTCTCGACCTGGATCGCACCCGAGGAAGGCTGCGACTTCTGCCACAACCCGAAGAAGCTCGACTCCGACGAGAAATACCCCAAGGTGGTGGCGCGGCGGATGCTGCAAATGACGCGCGACATCAATACCCAATGGAAGGCCCACGTCGGCGAAACCGGCGTGACCTGCTGGACTTGCCACCGCGGCCAGGCGGTACCGACCGGCGACTGGTTCAAGAACCCCGGCCCGCACGCGGCCGAAATCGCGCAGGCCAACCAATCCGGGCAGAACATGCGCGGCGTCGAGACCAACGGCAATTCGGCGCTGCCTTTCGATCCCCTGTCGGCGTTCCTGACCACCGGCAACGAAGTCGGGGTGCAAGGCAAGGCGCCGCTGGCCGGCGGCAACCGCCATTCGATCAAGCAGACCGAGTGGACGTACTCGCTGATGATGTACATGTCCAAGTCGCTGGGCGTGAACTGCACCTATTGCCACAACACGCGCGCGATGGGCCGGTGGGAGGAAAGCTCGCCGCCGCGGGCCACGGCCTGGCATGGCATCCGCATGGTGCGCGACCTGAACACCGCCTACCTGACGCCGCTGGAACCGATCTTTCCGGCCTATCGGCTGGGGCCTGATGGCGACGGGCCCAAGGTCGGCTGCGCGACCTGTCACAAGGGCACTTTCAAACCTCTCTACGGCGTGAGCTCGCTGAAAGACTACCCGGTGCTGGCCGGGGTGGTGCCGGCCAAGCCAGCGTCGGGGGCGGAACCGGCGGTGGCCCCTGCGGCCGGCAAGGTCTCGCTCGACGCCACCTCGCCATCCGTGCGCACCGCCGCGCTCGGTACCGTGCGCACGGCGCAGACCGTGGCGCTGTCACCCGCCAAGTAGCGCAGGCACACTGCCGAGGCCGGCGCGGGGCGCGGGCACCCTGCCGAGGCGGGCGCGGGCGCGTTGCCTCGGGGTCGCCAAGGCCGCCCGCAGCGCTGGGCAAGCGTCCTTTATCATCGAGGCATGTCCACCGAACCGGCGCGGCCTGACGTGGCCCGCATCCGCCTCGACAACGCCCATGCGTTGTTCGACGAATTTGTCCATGCCACCGTTCGCCACCCCGACGCCGCCACACTGCGCGGCCTGGAAGGCCGGTTCGCCGAACGGCTGCAGATCCAGCCCAGCTACTGGAGCCAGATCAAGAGCCGATCGCGCCAGATCGGCGAGCGCCTGGCGCGCCAGTTCGAGCGCCTGTGCCACAAGCCGCACGGCTGGATGGATGTGGCGCACGGCAGTGCGGCCGGCGCCGGGCCCGCATCGCGCACCCACCCGCAAAAGCCTGCACCCACGACGCTTGCGCCCGAGACGCCCACCCACGACAGCACGATGCCGCAGGACGACGACGAACGGTTCATCGTCGGCCTGGTGCTGACCTACTACCGGCGCCACCCGCAGCGCGCGCGCGCGCGCTTGCTCGACCTGCTGGGCGAGGTGCTGGCCATGCCGTCGGGGCCCACCGCGTCGGCGCGCGGCGCCGCCGGCAAGGCACCGGTGGTTGCAGACGAGAAGGAACTGTGGGCGCGCACCCGCAGCGCCGTGGCGCCGTTGAAACAGAAACGCTGAAACCGACCCTTCATCCCACGAGTTAGGGATAAAGGCAGCTTGCGCATGAGCCGGGTTTGTTTATCATCTGAGCAAGTCTTGGCGATGCGGGTCGATCACCGCGCCAAGATGAGCCCCGCCCTTCAATCCAGCTTTCGGAGTCACATGGTGCTGTTCGGTATCCACACTGCCGGCCTGTCGTTCAAGGCCCTTTGCGCCTTCGGTGGGCACCCCCGTTCGGCATTGCCGAATCGGGTGCCGATGCGGGTGCCGGGCGGCAGTGATCGCGGATCGTCGAACGCGGCTGTGATTGCACTCCAACCCCTGCCCGGGGCGCCACCCGGCTGAGCGAACCGCCTCGCTTTGCCGACGACGGCCCGGGTTGCGTTTGCGACCCGGGCCGTTTCAATTTTCATCAGGAGAGAACCATGCAAAAACCCACTGCAAGCCTTGCCATCAAGAACCTGAAGCCGCGCAATCCGCTCGTCGCCGCATGCCGGTTCCGGCGCGCCGGCGCGCACCTTGCCGACGGCAGCGCGCTGCGCCTGCAGGCCCGGCGCGCACTCGAGCGCGAACTCGATCGCTTGCGAACCCATGTCCCATGACCCCACGCTGCCGCGCCGCCCCCAACGCAGCGCCGGCCGCACCAGGAGATTCCCATGTCCAAGACCTTGTCCCTGAAGACCCAGCCCTTGCGGCCTGACCGCCCGCTCGCGCCACTGGCGGCACGCGCACTCGGCGCGGCCAGCATCCTGCTCGGCCGTCTGGCCGCCGAACTGAGCGCTGCCGCGGCGCCGAGGTTCAGCCGCGAGTTACCGCCGGTGATGGAGTTTTACGCCGACGCCGGTGCGCCAGAAGGGGCGCTCTACCTCAACGGCCAACTGGTGGGCTACCTGCCCGGCGTGAAGCGCCTTTGAACGCCCCTCGGGCCAGCCGATGCGTCGGCCGGCCCGAGCCTGCGCGCTACCAGTGAACGATGATCAGGATGATGTGCTTGAAGATCGAGATGTTGAACGTCGCCAGCGCCACCAGCGACGACCAGCGGTAGAAGCGAACCGCGAGCAGTCGCGTTCGGTCTTCGCCGGTAGCCAGGTAGGCGCCGAAGTACAGCACGCACGGCAGCGCGGTGCACACGAACAGCGCGAGGGCGAACCAGAGGAAGAGATTCATCAGGGTCCAGTGCGCGTCGTTCAGATCATCAGGGCCAGCCGCTCGAGAATGAGCACGGCGAAGAAGCCCAGCCCGGCAACCACGCTCCACTTGACGATACGCCAGCCCAGGTCGCGCCACCGCTTCTGGCCGGTGCCGGCATACATTGCAAAGCAGAGCACGCCTGCCACCGCCAGCAGGGCAAAGATGACCCGTGCGATCAGCACCGCGCCATTCCGCGTTGGGCCAGGCTGATCACCACGCGGGCGCCAGTTCGGCGAAACCGGCCGGCGCACGCGCCGCGTCGTCGAAGGTGACGATCTCATGGCTCGCCTTGTCGGCCAGCACCGCACGCAACAGCCGGTTGTTCATCGCGTGGCCGCTCTTGAAGGCGCTGTAGGCGGCCAGCAGCGGGTGCCCGAGCACCCACATGTCACCGATGGCGTCGAGGATCTTGTGCTTCACGAACTCGTCGTCGTAGCGCAGGCCGCCGGCATTGAGCACCTTCACGTCGTCGACGACGATCGCGTGGTCCATGCTGCCGCCGAGCGTGAGGCCGCGTTAGCGCATCGTTTCCACGTCTTTCGTGAAGCCGAAGGTGCGGGCGCGCGCGATGTCGCGCTTGTACTGGCCGGAGCCCATGTCGAACTCGACGCGCTGCCCGGTCTGGTCCACCGCCGGGTGGTCGAACTCGATCTCGAAGCTGAGCTTGTAGCCCTCGAACGGGTCGAGCCGGGCCCACTTCAGCGCCGCGCCCGAGCCTTCGCGAACCTCGACCGG
>JANOVJ010000266.1:0-9422 GCA_031417295.1 bacterium
GGCGATCGGGCTCGGCGCGGCCTGCGCGGCCGGCTGCTGGGCGCTGCAGGCCAGCATCGGCCTCGGCCTGCTCGCCGAAGGCAACGCCTTCACGCCGGGGCGCTGGCTGGCACCGGCCTTGTCGGGCGCAGCGCTGGCGGCGGCGCTGTTCTACTGGCTGCGCTTGCGGGCCATCGCGCAGGGCCCGGCCGACACCAGTGCGCGGTTGGCCGAGCTGCAATCGCGCATCCGGCCGCATTTCCTGTTCAACACGCTGAATACCGCAATCACGCTGGCGCGGGTGGACCCGGCGCGCACCGAAGGCCTGCTCGAAGACCTGGCCGAGTTGTTCCGGGTGGCGCTGGCCGACACCGACGCGGCCGTCACCCTCGGCGCCGAGGTCGAGCTCGCGCAGCGCTACCTGGCGATCGAGCAGGCCCGCTTCGGCGACCGGCTGCGGGTAACCTGGGAGCTCGACCCCGCTGCAGCGCTGGCGCGGGTGCCACCCCTGCTGTTGCAGCCGCTGGTCGAGAACGCGGTGCGCCACGGTGTGGAGCCTGCCCTCGAAGGCGGCACGATCCGTGTCCGCACGCGGCTCAAGCGCGGCCATGCGGTGGTCGATATCGACAACACGGTGGGCAGCGAAGCGTCGCGCCCGGGGGCCGGCATGGCCTTGCGCAATGTGCGCGAGCGGCTGCACCTGATGCACGACGTGGCGGCGCAGTTCGACACCCAGCGCGAGCGCGGCATGTTCCATGTGCGGATCGTGGTGCCGGTTTGAACCGCGAAACCCGAGGCAGTTTCGATGTCGTCCGCTGGCGGGCTGCATGGGCCCGTTGGCGCGGCCCCTGGAGGACGGAATGGACGGAATGAGGCCATGACCGACCCCTTGCGCATCCTGCTGGTCGACGACGAAGAGCTGGCGCGGTTGCGGCTGCGCGGGCTGGTGGGCGAGTGCCCGGCGCCGAAGGCCGTGGTCGTCGGCGAGGCGGCCAATGCGACCCAGGCGCTGGTGTGGCTGGAGGCTCACGCCTGCGATGTGCTGCTGCTCGACATCCGCATGCCCGGCCGCGACGGGCTGGCGCTCGCCGCCGAGTTGAACCAGCGGCTGCGGCCGCCGGCGGTGGTGTTCGTCACCGCGCACGCCGAGCACGCCCTGGGCGCGTTCGAGCTCGACGCGATGGACTACCTGACCAAGCCGGTCCGCCGCGAGCGGTTGCAGGCGGCGCTGCAGCGCGTGGCACAGCGCCTGGCGCAGCAACCGGTGGCGCCGGCGCCAGTGGCCGAAGCCGATCCGGTGATCGTTGTCACCGAGCTTGGCCGGGTGGTGCGCGTGCCGCTGCACGAGGTGCTGTACCTGAAGGCCGAGCTGAAGTACGTGACGCTGCGCACGGCCGAGCGAACCTACGTGCTCGACGAGGCGCTGAGCGACTTGCAGCAGCGCCTCGGCGAACGCTTCCTGCGCGTCCACCGCAACGCCCTGATCGCCCGCCGCGCGCTGCGTGAACTCGAACGCCGCACGCTCGCCGACGCCGACGACGGAGCCGAAGGCTGGGCGGTGCGGGTCGGCCCGGTCGATGAATGGCTGGCCGTGTCGCGGCGCCAGGTGGCGGCCGTGCGCGAGGCGATGCTCGACTCGGGCGCTGGCTGACGGCGGGTCGAGCCGGCCTGGAGGCCCGGCCCGCTTTTTCAGCCCGTGTTGCGGGTTGCCGCGAAGTACGGGGTTCCGCGATGGAGGCCGGCTGCGAATTCACGTCACACTCTGCCGACCGCAGCAGGAGACCGATCCATGAAAGCCGCCCAACTGTTCGTGAAATGCCTCGAAAACGAAGGCGTCGAGTACATCTTCGGCATTCCCGGTGAGGAGAACATCGACGTGATGGACGCACTGCTCGACAGCACCATCACCTTCGTCACCACCCACCATGAGCAGGGCGCGGCCGTCATGGCCGATGTCTACGGCCGCCTCACCGGCCGCGCCGGGGTCTGCATGTCCACCCTCGGCCCGGGCGCCACGAACCTGATCACCGGCGTGGCCGATGCCAACATGGACCGCGCGCCCATCGTTGCCATCGCCGGCCAGGGGGCGACGACGCGGCTGCACAAGGAAAGCCACCAGATCCTCGACCTGGTGAACATGTTCCGCCCGATCACCAAGTACACGGCGCAGATTCTGGAGCCGTCGATCGTGCCCGAGATCGTGCGCAAGGCGTTCAAGGTCGCGCAATCTGAAAAGCCCGGCGGCGCGTTCATCGACTTCCCCGAGAACATTGCCGAGATGCCGGTCGAAGGCCAGCCGATCAAGGTGCAAACGGCCCACACGCCCGAAGCCCCGGCCCACAAGATCGAGCAGATCATCGCGCTGCTCGACGCGGCCAGGATGCCAGTGATCCTGGCCGGCAACGGCATCGTCCGCCAGGGCGCGGCCGACGCGCTCGTCACCTTTGCCGAGATGCTGCGCATTCCTGTGGCCAACACCTTCATGGCCAAGGGCGTGATCCCGTTCACCCACCCGCTGTCGCTCGGCACCATCGGCCTGAAGGCGACTGACCTGCCGTGGTTTGCCTTCGAGCGCGCCGACGTGGTGATCTGCATCGGCTACGACATGGTCGAGTACCACCCCGAGGTGTGGAACCCGAACGCCGACAAGACCATCATCCACATCGACGCGCTGCCGGCCGAGGTTGATGCGCACTACATCGTGGCCTCGGGTGCGCTCGGCGACATCCCGACCACGCTGCGGGGCATTGCGCTGCGCGCCAAGCCGCAGGCTGTCACGCCGTTCCAGCCGCTGCGCAAGGCGCTGCTGGCCGACCGCGCCGAGTACGCCCACGACACCGGTTTTCCGCTCAAGCCGCAGAAGATCGTCTGGGACCTGCGCGAAGTGCTGGGGCCGGAAGACATCGTGATCTCCGATGTGGGCGCGCACAAGATGTGGCTCTCGCGCATGTACCGCGCCGAGCGGCCGAACACCTGCATCGTCTCGAACGGCTTCGCGGCGATGGGCATTGCGCTGCCGGGCGCCATCGCCGCCAAGCTGGCCTATCCCGAGCGCAAGGTGGTGGCGGTGACGGGCGATGCCGGCTTCATGATGAACTCGCAGGAGATCGAAACCGCGCTGCGCATGAAGACGCCGTTCGTGGTGCTGATCTGGAACGACTCCGAGTACGGCCTGATCACCTGGCACCAGCTGCGCCACTTCGGCCGCGCCAGCCACACCACCTTCAAGAACCCCGACTTCGTCAAGTACGCCGAAAGCTTCGGTGCCAAGGGCTACCGCGTCGGGCGCGCCGAAGACCTGGTGCCGACCCTGCAGCAGGCGCTGCTCGACGACACGGTCGTGATCATCGATTGCCCGGTGGACTACGCCGAGAACATGCTGCTCACTGCCAAGCTGAAGGCGATGAAGTCGCCGTTGTGAGCCGGGGCATCAGGCATCCTTTTGCTCGTCTTCAACCTCCCGGGAACCCCCCATGAAAATCAGAGCCGCCGTGCTGGAAAGAATGGGTGCCGAGCATCCCTACGCCACCTCAAAACCCCTCGGCATCGCCATCGTCGATCTGGCGCCGCCAGGCCCCGGCGAAGTGATGATCAAGGTGGTGGCGGCGGGCTTGTGCCACTCCGACCTGTCGGTCATCAACGGCGACCGGCCGCGGCCCATGCCGATGGCGCTCGGCCACGAGGCCGCTGGCATCGTGCATGAATTGGGCGCGGGCGTGACCGACCTTCAGGTGGGCGACCATGTGGTGGTGGTGTTCGTGCCGAGTTGCGGCCACTGCGCGCCGTGTGCCGAAGGCCGGCCCGCCTTGTGCGAGCCCGGCGCGGCGGCCAACGGCGCCGGCACGCTGCTCTCCGGCGCGCGGCGAATCACGCGCGACGGCGCGGCCTTGAACCATCACCTGGGCTGCTCGGTGTTCGCCGAATACGCCACCGTGTCGCGCCGCTCGGTGGTCAAGGTCAACCCGGATGTGCCGTTGGAGGAGGCTGCGCTGTTCGGCTGCGCGGTGCTCACCGGCGTCGGCGCGGTGGTCAATACGGCGCAGGTCAAGGTGGGGTCATCGGTCGCCGTCATCGGCCTGGGTGGCGTGGGCCTGGCGGCGCTGATCGGCGCGCAGGCCGCCGGCGCGCGGCAGATCATCGCCGTCGATCTGTCCGACGCCAAGCTCGAACTGGCGCGCGCCCTCGGCGCCACGCACACCGTGAATGCGGGTGAGGCCGATGCGCTGGACGTGATCCGCGTGCTGAGCAAGGGCGGCGTCGAGTTCGCGTTCGAGTTCGCCGGCTCGATCCGTGCGCTGGAGCTGGCCTACCGCATCACCCGCCGCGGCGGCACCACCGTGACGGCCGGGCTGCCGCCATCGACGGCGGTGCTGCCGTTGCCTGCGGTCAGCCTGGTCGCCGAAGAGCGCACGCTGAAGGGCAGCTACATCGGCACCTGTGTTCCCTCGCGCGACATTCCGCGCTACATGGAGTTGTACGCGCAGGGCCGCCTGCCGGTGGACAAGCTGCTCACCGGCCGCTTGAGGCTCGAGCAGATCAACGAAGGTTTCGATCTGCTGCACGAGGGCAAGGCGATTCGGCAGGTGGTGGTGTTCGACTGAACGACCGGCGCCGCTGAAGCCCTGCGCAGGGCGGGCCGGGCGCGGCTGCGCTATCGTGACGGGCCACCGCTGAAGATCGCTGCATGACCCCGAACCCCGCCCCCTCGTTGCGTGCCCCTGCATGGTGGTCGCTCGCTGCGCGCCAGCTCGGGCGCGACTTCCGCGCCGGTGAGTTGCGCTTGCTGGCGCTCGCGGTCACGCTGGCCGTGGCGGCACTCACCGCGGTGGGCTTTTTCGCCGACCGCCTGAACACCGGGCTGTCGCGCGATGCGCGGCAACTGCTCGGTGGCGACGCCGTCGTCGGCAGCGACCAGCCGGCGCCGGCGAGCATTGCGGCGCAGGCGAAATTGCTCGGCCTCGAAGTGGCCACCAGCGCCGGCTTCCCGAGCATGGCGCGCGCACCGGACGACCGCGGCGGCGCCTCCAAACTCGTCGCTGCCAAGGCGGTGTCTGCGGGCTACCCGTTGCGCGGCCAGTTGCAGCTCAAGGCCGGCGCCGACGCGCCACCGCGCAGCGTGGCTGCGGCGCCGCCGCAGGGCGAGGCCTGGGTGGATGCCGGTCTGCTCGAAGCCTTGAACCTGAAACTCGGCGACACGCTGCTGCTGGGCGATGCAGCGTTGCGGCTGAGCCAGATCATCGCCGTCGAGCCCGACCGCGGCGCCGGCTTCACCAGCTTCGCACCGCGGGTGATGTTCAACCAGGCCGACCTGCCGGCCACCGGCCTGGTCCAGCCGGCCAGCCGCGTCAGCTACCGCCTGGCGGTGGCCGCGCCGGCCGGGCGCGAGGCCGCTGTGGGCGAGTTCGTGGCCTGGACCGAGGCGCAGATCAAGGCCCAGGCGCTGCGCGGCCTGCGGGTCGAATCGCTAGACTCCGGCCGGCCTGAAATGCGCCAGACGCTGGACCGCGCCGAGAAATTTCTGAACCTCGTCGCATTGCTCGCAGCCCTGCTCGCCGCGGTGGCGGTGGGCATTGCGTCGCGCGAGTTCGCCAACCGGCACCTCGACGATTGCGCGATGCTGCGCGTGCTCGGCCAGCCGCAGCGCACGATTGCGCTGCAGTACTTCGGCGAGTTCGCGGCGGTTGGCCTGCTCGCCAGCGCGGCCGGTGTGGCGATCGGCTTCGCGGTGCACTACGTCTTCATCTGGTTGCTCGCCGGGCTGGTCGATGCGGCCTTGCCGCCCGCGAGTGCCTGGCCGGCGCTGTTCGGCATGGGTGTGGGTTTCACCTTGCTGATGGGCTTCGGCCTGCCGCCGGTGCTGCAACTCGCGCGCGTGCCGCCGCTGCGTGTGATCCGGCGCGACATGGGTGCGTTGAAGCCGGCCTCGATCGCAGTGCTTGGCGCCGGCACGCTCGGCTTCGTCGCGCTGCTGCTGGCGGTGGCCAGCGACGTGAAGCTCGGCCTGATTGCGGTTGGCGGTTTCGCCGCCGCAGTGGCGCTGTTTGCCGCCGCGTCGTGGCTCGCGGTGCAGTTGCTGCGCCGCGCCGTGCCCGAGTCGCGCGCGCCGCGCTGGCTGGTGCTGGCCACCCGGCAGATCGCGGCCCGGCCCGCGTTCGCGGTGTTGCAGGTCTCGGCCCTCAGCGTTGGCCTGCTCGCGCTGGTGCTGCTGGTGCTGCTGCGCACCGACCTGGTTGCGGCCTGGCGCCGTGCCACGCCGCCCGACGCGCCAAACCGCTTCGTCATCAACGTCCAGCCGGAGCAGAGCGAGGGTTTCCGCAAGCGGCTGCGCAGCGACGGCATCGACAAGTTCGACTGGTTCCCGATGATCCGTGGCCGGCTCACCGCCATCAACGGCAAGACGGTCACGCCCGAGGATTTCACCGACGAGCGCGCGAAGCGCCTTGTCGAGCGAGAGTTCAACCTCAGCAACGCGGCCGAACTCCCGCCGCAAAACGAGCTCAGCGCCGGCCGCTGGCAGGCCGAGGAAGCCGGCGCGATCAGCGTCGAAGATGGCCTGGCGCTGAGCCTCGGGCTGAAGCTCGGCGACCGCGTTTCCTTCGACATTGCGGGCACGCCGGTCGAGGGCAAGATCACCAGCCTGCGCAAGGTCGACTGGGGTTCGATGCGCGTCAACTTCTTCGTCATGTTCCCGCTGGCGCATCTGCCCGATGTGCCAACGAGCTACATCGCCGCGTTCCGCGCGCCCGAAAGCGCCGGCTTCGACAACGCGCTCAGCCGCGACTTCCCGAACATCACCAATGTCGATGTCTCGGCCTCGATCGGCCAGGTGCAGCGCGTGCTCGACCAGGTGATCCGCGCGGTCGAATTCCTGTTCGGCTTCACCCTCGCGGCCGGCCTGGTAGTGCTGTTCGCGGCCATCACCGCGACCCGCGAGGCGCGCTCGCGCGAGTTCGCGGTGATGCGTGCGCTCGGTGCCAGCGCGACGCTGTTGGCGCGGGTGCAGCGGGCTGAACTGCTGGGCGTCGGTGCGCTGGCCGGCGTGCTGGCTTCGCTGGCAGCGATGGCGGTCGGCTGGGCCCTGGCGCGCTATGTGTTCGAGTTCAGCTGGAACCCGTCCCCGTGGGTGCCGCTGGCCGGCGGCACGGCCGGTGCGTTGCTGGCCCTTGGCGCCGGCTGGTGGGGGCTGCGCGAGGTGCTGCGCCGGCCGGTCGTCGACACGTTGCGGCGGGCAGCGGAGTAGCGCGCCCGGCGAGGCTCAGTCGCAGGAATCGACCAGCCCCATCGCCGGGCTGGCCATCATCGATTCGATGTCGATCAGTACCAGCATGCGCTCGCCGACGCTCGCGATGCCGGTGATGAAACGGGCCTCGACGGCCGAAGCCATCTCGGGCGCAGCCTTGATCGCGTCGCTGGGCAATGAAAGCACATCCGAGACCGCATCGACCACCGCGCCGACCACCCGGCCGCGCAGTTTGAGCACGATCGCCACGGTGAAGCTGTTGATCTCGGCGCTGCCGCAGCCCAAGGCCAGCCGCAGGTCGACGATCGGCACGATCACGCCGCGCAAATTGACCACGCCCTTGACGAACGGCGGCGCATTGGCGATCCGTGTTGGCGCTTCGTAGGAGCGGATCTCCTGCACCTTCAGGATGTCGATGCCGTACTCCTCGGTGCCGAGGCGAAAGGTCAGGAATTCGCCACCGGTCGGCGTTGGGCTGAGGTGGGTGTCCGGGCGGGTCATCATGGCATTGGCGGTCTGGTCCATCGGCAGCTCAGAAAGTTCCCGCATCGGCGTCCGCGGTCAGCCGGAAACCGGCCTTGCGGGTGCGTGATTCGCCGGCAGTGATCTCGCCCATCGCTTGGAGCCGCTCCTGGTTGATGACCCTGCGCAGCGTGGCGCGGAACGCAGGCGAGGCCGGCTTCGCGAGTCTCGGTGGATATCGGCCGCCAACGGCCATGGCTTGAGATCGCGCTCGAGCGACCGGCTGGCAGCACGCCGCCGCCAGCGCGCTGCGCCGCGCCCACAACGGGCCCGCAACGGGCTCGTAAAACCGCGCCCCGGGCGCCTTTCGAGCTTTGGCAACGCGGCATACTCAAGCCCATGACTTTGCCCGCCACCGAGCGCTGCCTGCGCGTCTTGCACCTCGAGGACTCCGAACTCGACCACGAGCTGACGCTGGCCCAGCTGCGCCGCGGCGGGATCGAGGTGCAGATGCTCCGCATCGACTCCGAGCCCGAGTTCCTGCGCGCGCTCGAGCAGGAGTGGGATGCGATCGTGTCTGACTACAACCTGCCGGGGTTTTCGGGCCTGGTCGCGCTCGACCTGCTGAAGGCCAGCGGCCAGGGCGTGCCGTTCCTGCTGCTCTCGGGCGAGATCGGCGAAGACGCCGCGGTCGAGGCGATGCGCAACGGCGCCAGCGACTACCTGCTGAAGAACAACATGGCGCGCCTCGTGCCCGCGCTGCTGCATGCGGTGGAGGCCCACGAGACGCGGCAGGCGCACCTGCTGACCGACCGCGAGCTGGGCGAAAGCAAGCAGCGCCTGCGCGAACTGGCGCAGCACCTGCAAACCAGCGTCGAGAGCGAACGCGCGGCGATCTCGCGCGAGATCCACGACGACGTGGGCGGCTCGCTCACGGCGCTGAACTTCGACCTGGCGTGGATCGCGCGTCATTCCGATTCGCCCGCGGTGCGCCAGCGCGTCGCCTCGGCGCTGGAGACGGTGGCCCACGCGATCGAGGCCAGCCAGCGCGTGATGCACAACCTGCGCCCTGCGATCCTGGAGCAGGGGCTGGTGGCGGCGCTGCAATGGATGAGCAGCCGCTTCGAGCGCCGCACCGGCGTGGCCTGCCACTTCAGCAGCGACCGCGAGACGCTAGCCCTGCCGGCCGGCGTGCCGCTGGTGGCCTACCGCACGGCGCAGGAGGCGCTGACGAATGTGTCCAAGCATGCCCAGGCAACGCGGGTTTCGATCGACCTCACCGTGAGCGCCGGCACGCTGACGCTGGAGATCGGCGACAACGGCCGCGGCCTCGACCGCGACGACCTGGCCAAGGCGCGGTCGTTCGGCATCCGCGGCCTGCACGAGCGCGCGAGCACGGTCGGCGGCTGGGTTGACCTCACCAGCGGGGTGCGCGGCACGACGCTGATTCTTTCTGTGCCGGTGGCGCCGGCCGACGCCACGGCCGAGCCTGTGCCGAGCCGCGAAGACGAGCTCGCCGAGGCGCAGTACGACCCGAGCAACTGGGGCGCGCTGTGATCCGCGTGCTGCTCTGCGACGACCACGCGCTGATCCGGCGCGGCATCCGCGACACGCTGTCGGACGCGCCCGACATCGAGGTCGTGGGCGAAGCCGGCGACTACGGCGAGCTGCGCAGCCTGATGCGCGGCACGGCCTGCGACGTGCTGGTGCTCGACATCAACCTGCCCGGCCGCAGCGGGCT
>JANOVJ010000267.1:0-6606 GCA_031417295.1 bacterium
AAGAAGTTGATCCCCGTCCCGGCCGGGAAGATCGCGTCGACCCGTTCCGCGCCCAACCTCGCAACCGCGGCCTCGAACTCGACCGGGTTCGCGGCTTCGGCAAAGAGGATCGTCAGGCCAAGCGAGGCCGCCATCGGCGCAAGCGCTTGGCGATCCAGGCTTGACAGCCGATCGTTCGAATCGCACAGAAACCCGAGGCGCTTCGCGTTGGGCAGAATTTCCCGAAGCAGTTCGACCCGCTTGAGGACGAGCGAGCCGAACACGCCGCTGATCCCCGTCGCGTTGCCGCCAGGCCGCGCGAGGCTTGTCACCAGCCCGCTGCCCACCGGGTCGGCCACGGCCTGGAAGACGATAGCGATCGTCAGCGTGGCCTGCTGCGCGGCCACGGCCGCTGGCGTGGGCGGCGCGAAGATGACCTCCGGCTTGCGCGCCACCAACTCGACCGCCAGCCTGGGCAACAGCGCGGTCTGATCGTCGGCACAGGCCCGGTCGTAGGCGATGTTCTGCCTTTCGATCCAGCCCGGTTCGCGCATCCGATCGAAGAACGGCTTGAGCGTGATCTCTTCCTTGGCGCACGTGCTGGGCATGGGTCCGACCCCGGTTTCAAACCTTCAACAGCGCAACCGCCAGCACGCCGCCGCTGGGCGCTCGCCGGGCGAGCTGTCGATCGAAAGTGACGAAGCGCTCGCCATCGCGCCGTTGCGCTGCATGCAGGGCGTCTGCAAAGTCGAGCCCGGCCTCATAGCCTTGGAGCGCCTGCTGGGTCAGCAAGGGGTCCAGCGCATCGATGTTCTGCAGTGCAAGCAGGTCGCGAAAACTGGCCGCGATGAGCGCCGCGTCAAGCTTGTAGCTGCCGCGCAGTACCCACTCGCACTCCATCAACACCGATGGCGCCACGGTGCAGGGTTCGGCGGCCACCACCTTCTCGGCGGCGCGGGCCTGCTTGGCATCGTCGCCGACGATCAGCCGGAGCACGACGTTGGTGTCGAGCGCCGCCATCAGCGTGGCGGCCTCCGGCCTGCCTTGGCTGGCAGGGCAGGCGCCGGTTCATGCCGTCCTGCCTCGCGCAGCACGGCAGCGTCCATTTCGGCCAGGCTCAGAACCGGGCCGCGATAGCCGACCCGACGCCGAATGGCTGCAAGGCCGCTGGCCAGCCCGACCTTTTCTGTCGGCCCTGCCGGCCGCAGCAGTACACCGTCGGGCGTGTCGTGCACCTCGAGCTGCGTGCCCGGGCCCCAGCGCCGCGCGACGCGAAGCGACTTTGGAATGATGACCTGGCCCTTGCTCGACAACACCGTGGTTTGCATGGAACTACTTTCCGATGTAAGCCTGAAATCTTACCACCGCACCGCGACCTGCACGGCCCTGCCGACCTCGGCCACCTACTCGACCACCTCATCCGCCAGCGCCAGCACGCCCTGCGGCACCGCGATGCCGAGCGCGCGCGCCGTCGCCAGGTTGACGACGAGGCGGAACTTGCGCGGTTCCTCGATCGCCATCTCGGCCGGCTTGCCGCCCTTGAGAATGCGGCCGACGTAGCGCCCGGCGCGGCGGAACACATCGCCGAAGTCGGGGCCGTAGCTGACGAGGCCGCCGAACTGGATGCCGTATTCCTGCTCGTACACCGACGGCAGGCGGTACTTCAAGGCAGCGACGGCGTACTCTTTCTCCAGGCCGTTGCGCGTGCTCATCAGGCTCGACATCACCGCCTGCGCACCGGCAGCGACGAGCTTGCGAAACGCGGCGTCGACGTCGTCCAGGCGATCGACATGCACGTAGATCAGCGTGATCCCGAGCTTGTTCGCTTGCTGGTTGAGATGGTCGATCTCTTGTCCGCAGGCCTCGCGCATTGCGTTGTCGACGATCACGCCGACGCGCTTCAAGCCCGGCACGATCTGCTGCAGGATCTGCAGCCGCTTGCCGGTCAGTTCGTTGTTCATCGTCGTCACTCCAGTCACGCGCGTGCCGGGGCGGGCGAGCGACTTCACGAAGTCGAGCTCCACCGGGTCGAGGATGGTGGCGATGACGATCGGCGTCGTGCGGTCAGCGCGCCAGGCTGCCGTGGCCATTGGCGTTGCCGGGGCGAAGAACACATCGACGCCGGCGCGGGCCATCTCCTGCGCCTGCGCCTTGAAACGCGCGGCGTCGTGGTCGGCCGCGCGGCGGATGATGGCCAGGTTCTTGCCCTCGACGAAACCCTCCTCGCGCAGGCCGGTGACGAAGCCCTGCTGTGTCGCCTCTTCATACGGCCCGGAATCGCGCCAACTGAGGTAGCCGACCTTCGCCACCCGGTCTTGCGCCTCGGCCGGGCCGGCCAGCGCCAGGGCAAGAAGCAGCATCAAACGCAGCAAACGCATGGCACACCTCGTTGCGTAAAGGCTGACGCCACAGCGCAGCGCGCAGGCCGGCCCGGTCACGGGCGGCAGCGTCAGGCTTCGAGCCTACATCCGTTCGGGGGCCGGCGGAAGAACCGTGCGGTGCGTCCGGTCAGCGCAGCGCACCGGCCGGCAGCGCCGCCTCGCACGCCACGGCGCCCCGGAAATGCACCCCTTGCCAACCCAGGGCACGCGCGGTGTCGACGTTGTGCGCGACATCGTCGATGAACAGCAACTCGCCCGGTGCGATACCGAAACGCCGCGCCGCTTCGTGAAAGATCGCCGGCTGCGGCTTGATGAGTTGCACCCGGGCCGAGAAGATGCCGTCGTCGAACCAGGCAAAGAAGTCGTGGCTGCGCTCCAGGTGATCGGCATACGGCGCCGGCATGTTCGAGAGGTAGAACAAGCGGTGTCCGCTGGCCTTGAGCCGGCGCATCAAGGCGATGGTGTCGGGCTGCGGCTCGAGGTGCCCGGGAATGGCCTGGATCACGGCCATCACGTCGGCGGCGGCAAGCCCGGTGCGGTGGGCGATGCGATCGGCGAGCGCGGCGGGCTCGACCCGGCCGAGATCGAACTCGGCCCAGTCGCTGCCTTCGGCGAAGCCCTGGAAGAGGTTCAGCGCCAGCGCTTGCGCCGAGCGTTCGTCGGGTGCCAGCCGCGGCAGCGTCTGTTGCAGCAGCGCGAGGGGCTGCCAGTTGAAGACGACGCCACCGAAGTCGAAGACGATGTTCATCGACCGCCCTCGATCACCCGGCCACGACCGACACGCCGTGCCCGGCCAGCGCCAGGCCGACGCGCTCCCCCGGCGCCATCAGCCGGCTCACGTCGGGCGAGACGACGAACACGGCGCCGAGTTCGGTCTCGAAGGTGTACTCGTGCGTGCTGCCGAGGTAGGCGCTCTTGACCACCGTGGCCGGCAGCGCTCCGGCGCCCTCGGGCCGCACGTCCCACGCCTCGGGCCGCACGGCCACCTTTGCCGGCCCGGGTGGCAGTGGCGCGGTGGGCCGGATCGTGAGCGGGCCGAGGCGAACGCTGCCGTCGGCAAGCGATGTGCCGTCGAACAGCAGCGCCTCGCCCATGAAGCCGGCGACGAACGCGCTGGTCGGGCGTTCGTACAGCGCGTCGGGGGTGCCTGCCTGCGCGATCGTGCCCTGGTCCATCACGATGATCTGGTCGCTCACCGCCAGGGCCTCGGCCTGGTCGTGCGTGACGTAGGCCACGGTGAGTTGCAGCCGTTGCTGCAGGCTGCGGATCTCCTCGCGCATCGTGCGCCGCAGCCGCGCGTCGAGGTTCGACAGCGGTTCGTCAAACAACAGCACCTCGGGTTCGAGCACCAGCGCGCGGGCGACGGCGACGCGCTGCTGCTGGCCGCCCGACAACTCGCTCGGCAGACGCTCGTCGAAGCCGGTCAGGCCGACATTGGCGAGCGTCGCACGGGCGCGCTCGCGGGCCTCGGCCCGGCTCACGCCGGAGACGTCGAGCCCGTAGGCGACGTTGGCGATCACGTTCATGTGCGGGAACAGGGCATAGCTCTGGAACACCATGCTCACGTTGCGCTCGGCGGGGCTCAACGCCGTCACGTCCTTGCCGCCGATGAAGATCTGCCCCGAGCTCGGCGCCTCGAGCCCGGCGATCATGCGCAGGGTGGTCGTCTTGCCGCAGCCCGAGGGACCGAGCAGCGTGGTCAGCGTGCCGCGCGGCACGGTGAAGCTGATGCCCTTGACGACCAGCGGCGCAGAAGCGCTGTCGCCATAGCGCTTGCTGATGTTGCGGAATTCGATCCCTGTGTCTGCCATCTCATTGCCCCATCATCGACCGCCGCCCGAGCTTGCGTTCACCCACCAGCCACTGGATCAGCGCGATCGCCAGCGACATCAGCACCATCAGCACCGTGCAGTAGGCCAGCGCGACGCCGTAGTCACCATTGCCGACACGGCCGATGATGTAGGTGGTAGCGAGTTCGTTCTCGGCGGTGACGAGAAAGATCACGGCCGAGACGGTGGTCATCGCACGCACAAAACTGTAGACGAGCGCCGCCACCAGCGCTGGTTTTAGCAGCGGCAGCACAACGCGGCGCAGCGTCGTCGCGGTGCTCGCGCGGAGCAAGGTCGAGGCTTCATCGAGCGACTTGTCGATCTGCTTGAACGCGGCAGTTCCCGCGCGCACGCCGACCGGCAGGTTGCGGAACACGAAGCACAGCACGATGATGAGGCCGGTGCCCGTCAGCTCGAACGGCGGCACGTTGAAGGCAAGGATGTAGCTCACGCCGAGCACGGTGCCGGGGATCGCGAACGCGAGCAGCGCGCCGAACTCGAACAGTCCCTGGCCGCGGAAGTTGGTGCGCGCCAGCAGCCACGCCATCAACAGGCCGAGCCCGGCGCAGATCGGTGCCGAGATGCCGGCCAGCTTGACCGTGGTGAAGAACGAGTTCCACGCCGTGCCGGCCCAGACCAGGCCAAACTCACCCCACTGCAAGTCGAACGCGGTGATCAGGTGCTTCAGCGTCGGCGTGTAGTCGCGGCCCCAGGTGTTGACGAAGCCGCCGACGAAGGCGAACACATAGACAACGACGGTGAACGCCAGCCACGGCAGCGTGATGGTGAGGATGGCGCGGCGCAGGCCGTCGGGCAGCGCCATCGGCACACCGGCGTCGCCCTTGCCCGTCATCGTGGTGTAACTGGTGCGGCCGAGCAGCTTGCGCTGCAGCGCGAAGATGACGAGCGCGAACAGCGTGAGGATCAGCGACAGCGACGCTGCGCGGCCCTGGTCGTACTGCGCGCCGACGATGGCGAAGAAGATTTCCGTCGACAGCACGGCGTACTGGCCGCCAACGATGATCGGGTTGCCGAAGTCGGCCATGCTCTCGATGAAGCCGACCAGGAAGGCGTTGGCGAGCCCCGGTTTCAGCAGCGGCAGCGTGATCGTGAGAAAGGCCTTGCGACGGTCGGCGCGCAGCGTCTGCGCGGCCTCTTCGAGCGACGGGCTCACGCCCTGGACGACGCCGCGCATGATCATGAAGGCGATCGGCGTGAAGGCGAACAACTGCGCCAGCCAGATGCCGAACACGCCGTAGAACCAGCGCGTGGGCGTGATGCCGAACAGCGCTTCGAGGCCCTGGTTGACGAGCCCGGCGCGGCCGAAGAGCAGGATCAGCCCGAGCCCGACGACGAACGGCGGCGTGATGATGGGCAGCAGCGCCAGGCCTTGCAGCGGCTTTTGCAGGCGCTTGGCTCCGCGTTCGGCGAGCAGCGCGATCAGCGTGCCGAGAATCGTCGTGCCGGCCGCCGTGAGCAAGGCCAGGTAGAGCGTGTTCCAGGCCACGCCGCAGCGCCCACCGCTGCCCGACAGGCAACCAAAGCCCCAGACGCGCTCGTTGCCGATGCGTTCGTACAGCGCCGCGAACGAGAACGCGCCGGCTTCGTCGAAGAACGCACCAGCCAGCGCGCGCAGCACCGGCAGCGCGACAAACAGCAGCAGCAGCGCGCCGCAGCCGATCACGGCGCAGGCGATGAACAGGTCGCCGCGAAAGAAGCCGCGCCGCGCGAGGCCGAAGCCGAGCAGCATCAACAGCGACGCAAGCGCGAGCACGCCACCGAGGCCGAGCCCGAACTGGCCGTTGGATAGTTCGCCGAAGCTCGTGTTCAGCGCTTCGAAGGCCCAGCCGCGGGCACCGATGGCAAAGCCCGCGCCGAGCAGTCCGACCAGGCCGATCGCGGCGCCTGCGATGAGCCATGCGCCTTGGCGCCTTCCTCCGGGCTGCGCGACGCCGAAAGCACACAGCCCGAGGCCTGCGATCACGCTCCACAGCCAGGGCTTTCCATGTGCCAACGCCTGCACGATGGCGCTGGCGGTGTCTGCGCCGCCGAAGACGCCGGGCAACGATTGACGCAGCGTCTTGTCGGCCGACAGGTACCACGGCAGCAAGGTGCAGGCGACCGCGCCAAGCAGCCACCAGCCACCGATGGCACGCCTTGCGCGGCGGGCGGCGATGTCGGTCATGGTGCTGTTGCTGTTGCTTTTCACTGCGGTCTGTAGCCGCCTGCCTTCGGGGCCGCGCGGCAGGCGGTGCCCGCTGGGGGCTCATCCTGTGGCGGTCGGCGCTTCGCGCCGACTCCGCTGTGGTGCTCGGCCTTCAGTCGCGGCGCAGAACTCGCTACGCGAACTGCGTTCGCTCCGCTCAAACATCCGCGCCGAGTCAGTTTACGAAGCGCGCTGTGCGCGCCGACTGAAG
>JANOVJ010000268.1:0-5047 GCA_031417295.1 bacterium
TGGCTTGCCCTTGCTGTTGCTGCCATGCGAGGTGATCCAGTAGATGCGCGGGCCAATGGCGGCGGCGCCTTCGATGTCGGATTCATCGCCGGCCTGGGTGCCGAGGAACGTCGAGAGGTCGAGCGAGCCGACCGCTTCTGCTTGGCCGCGCCGGTAGATGTGCAGGGTGTCGGTTTCGTCGTTGCCGACCACGAAGTGGTGGCTGTCCAGCGCCGCCGCGGCCGAGGTGTCGCAAGGGCCGCGGTAGGTCGAAGGAGCCGGCGCGGCGGCTCGTGTGGGCAAGGCAGCGGCAAGCAGGGCGACCAGGGTGAATCTCGAAAGCAACGTCATGCCCGGCCTCCTGTCGCGTGAAGAAGTCGCGAGCACCGGCCCTTCGGTTCGGCATGGCCTCGCAGCGTGAGATCGTACCCGGCCGCCACCCCACAATCGCGCGGCGCCCATGTCCGGGGGCTCCCCCGCAGACGCGGGAGCCTGTGCCGTAGACCGGCAGTGGCGGCTTCGATACCTTCGTGTCCTGTCACCAACCGGGAACAACGACCATGAAGATCTTCAACAAACCACTCGCCGCGCTGGCACTGGCCGTCGCGGCCATGGGTTCGGCTCACGCCGACATGAGCCTGCTCGATTCGAGCATGTACGCCGCGATCGTCGCTGGCGGCAACAACGCCACGGTGGGCGCGGTCAACTTCACCAGCACGCCGGGCAACTTCATCACCAAGACCGTGTTCGGTTCGACCGGCCTGGGCGTGACCGGCGGGCGCACCGGCAACGAGATCGACATCGGCGAAAGCATCGCCTTGTCGTGGGCCAACGGGCAGGTGATCAAGAGCTTTTCGGTCTCGGTGCTGTTCAACGGCCCGGAGTACAAGGACTGGGCCGAGATCGCCCAGGTCAAGGCCTTTCACGGCGCCACGTTGATCGGCACCGGGATGCTCCAGGTCGATGCGGTGGCAGACAACGTGGCCACGTTCAGCGGTACCGGCTTTGGCGGCGTCAGCAACCTCGCGCTGGCCGACAGCTCCCACGGTGGCGCGTGGGCGGTGAGCAACCCGTTCGGCAACGCCAGCGTGACCCGGCTCGAGTTCACGGCGCTGACCAGCGGCCTGTGCGGCTACCGCGGCTGCAGCAACCAGTCGGACTACACCTTGAGCAGCGTGACGGCCGTGCCCGAGCCCGAGACCCTGGCCTTGATGCTCGCCGGCCTGGTGGCTGTGGGCTTCGCTGCCCGGCGGCGCCACCCGGTCGGCTGACCGCGAGGCCGGTGGCCGGGCTCGCGGCGGGCCAGGCCACCGGCGCCTTCACCGCGCCCGCGCGATGTGTGGCGCCCTAACCTCCGTTCTGCCCCGTTCCGCCCCAGTCGTTCCCAGTCGCACCTCTGCACGTCCAGCTCCCGCCGGGCGCGCGGGGTGCGATTGCTTTTGTCCGGCGCGCCGGGTGGCCACGCCAGCACGGGCCAGCGCCAGGCCTGCCCCGGGGTTGACCCGAGCCACCCACCGCGGGGGGGGCGTCGGCCCCGGGCCGTCGATATCCTGCCGCATCCTCTGGTCAGGGCGTCGCCATTCCGGCTGCGCCGCCGCGCTGCGCAGCGCCAGGGGCGCCTCATCAGGAGAACCCGCATGACCCTCCGCTTCCCCACGGCTGCCTCGCCCGGCCGCTGGCGCCGGCTCGGGCCGGCCGTCGCGCTGCTCGCCGCCGGGCTGGCCGCCTTGCCCGCCGCGGCCACGCAACTCGTGCCCGCCAACCTGACGCGGCTGATCGGCCAGGCCGACGTGATCGTCTCGGGCAAGGTCAAGAACGTCACCGACGGCGTTGACGCGAACGGCCTGCCCTACACCGAGGTCACGATCGCAGTGGGCGCGTCGGCAAAGAAGAAGCTCAGCCCGCGCTCCGACTTCAAGTTCCGCCAGTACGGCCTGCTCAAGTCGCGCAAGATGCCCGACGGCCGCTTTCTCGTGGCCAAAGCGCCCGAAGGCTTCCCGCTGTGGACGAAGGAAGAGCAGGTGGTGGCGTTCATGTACAAGCCGGCGTCGAAAACCGGCTTGCGCACGACGGTCGGCCTGTCACAGGGCAAGTTCACCGCCAACGGCGGCCGCCTCTCGAACGCGCAACTCAACCAGGGGCTGTTCACCGGCGTGAAGGTCAACCCCGGGCTGCTCACAGCCACCGAATCGGCAATGCTGGGTGGCACCTCGGGCGCGGTCGACACCACCGCGCTGATGTCGCTGGTGAACCGCGCCGTGGCAGGCCAATGGATCGAGTCGGGAGCGATGCGCTGATGAACACCACCCCTTTGCGCTGGCTCGCGGCCTTGTTGGCCGGCGCCATGACCTGCATCGCCGCCCACGCCGCCGGTGTGCTCTACACCACCGACAAACCCGGCAACCCGCAGCCGCTGCGCTGGAACACGAGCAAGCCGATCCCGGTCTACACCGACCTGGGCGTGTTCACGTACGACTTCGACGGCGTCACGCCCTTCATCACCAACCAGCGCGCGAACGAGATGGTGGCGTTCGCCATCGGCCAGTGGAGCAAGGTCGCCACTTCCACGCTGCGGGCCTACGTGGCGGGCAGCTTAGCGCAGGTGCCCAGCATCGGCGTCGACATCACCGCCGACAACGTGGCCAAGGTCTACGGCAAGTTCAACGGCGGCGGCATGCATGTGGTGTACGACACCGACGGCCGGATCCTGGAAGAGTACTTCGGCGTGCCGAAAGACGCGGTGCTGGGCATTGCGTTCCCCGAGTGGGCCGACGACACCGATGGCGACGGCTACGAGGACACCATCACCGAGGCCACCGCGCTGATGAACGGCTGGGCCGTCAGCATCGACGACCCGCAGGGCTTGCAGTTCACCGGCGTGATGACGCACGAGTTCGGCCACGCGCTGAACCTGTCGCACTCGCAGGTCAACGGGCCGATGGCGTTCTTCAGCTTCCCGGGCTACCGCGACCTCTACCCTGGCGTGGCGGGTTGCGTGGCGGCATTGCACAAGCCGGGCTTCAGCGACACCCCGATGCCGTTCGCCCATGTCGAGACGATGTTCCCCTTCATCGACCCGTACAGCGAGGTCGGGCGCGAGATGAGCACGGTCGACATGCCCGACGACATTGCGGCCATCTCCAACCTCTACCCGACCGCCGCCTACAAGGCCGGCCGCGGGTCGATCAGCGGCACGCTGCGCCTGAAGGACGGCCGCACGCCCTACAGCGGCGTCAACGTGATCGCGCGCAACATGATCGACCCGCTGCGCGACGCGGTGTCGGCGATGACCGGCGACATGACCCAGGGCAAGGCCGGCCCGGACGGCCGCTTCACGATCGGCAACCTGCGGCCCGGCCAGCGCTACGTGATCTACATCGAAGACATCGTGGCCGGCGGCTACCCGACCGAGCCGCGCTTCCTCGTCTCCGAGGCCGAGTACTGGAACGTGGCCGAAAGCGCCGACCCCGTCGTGGACCGGGCTTGCGACGCATCGCCCATCGTCGCCCAGGCCGGCACCACCAAGACGGCCGACCTCACGTTCAACGGCTATGCCGACGGCGTGCAGTACTTCCCGGTGAGCAACGGCTACCTGACCGACCTGTCGAAGAACGGCAACCGCGCGGCCGGCGTGTACGGCGGGACGCAGTTCATCTGGGACGCGCTGACGGGCATTGAAGTGCTGCCGCCGCACATCCTGGCCGGCAACGGCTCGATGACGCGCTACGGTCGGAAGATCCTCGTCAACGTCGACGTCAACAAGAACGGCATCAGCTCGGCCGCACTGGTCGATCCGCGCAGTGGCAAGGTCACCGACCTCGGCTCGCTCAACGGCGACAGCTGCGGCGGCGACGGCGAGATCGGCGCCGCCTCGACCTACGGCTGGGCGGTCAGCGACGACGGCCACGCCGCGGTGGGAACCGCGTATGTCGACGTCGACGGCGACGGTCAATGCCAGTCGTCGTTCAAGCCCGAGATCATTCCGTTCCTCTGGACCGACAAGGGCGGCTTGCGCAAGCTCGACACCAGCGGCTACGACTTCGAGACCGAAGGCTGGATGCGCGCCCACGCCCTCTCCGGCGACGGCAGCGTGGCCCTCGGCGGCACCAATAACTCGAACGCGCAGGCCTGGGTCGATGGCGGGCCGCGTGTCGACCTGTGGAAGAAGTACGGCGGCACCGACGCCTACGCGGTGAACCTTGACGGCACCCGCGTGGCGATGAGCACCTTGCGGCCAGTCAAGCGCACGGTCGATGGCTACACCTACACCGACTGGCTCAATAGCGGGGTGCGGCTCTGGAACGCCAAGACCGGCGCGACGAGCAAGCTGCCCGCGCTGCGCTGGTGCGTCGACATGCCGATCCCGCCGTACTACGACTGGGTCACCGGCAATCTGCTCGACCCCTGCGCCACCTCAGACCCCGCGACCATCGCCAAGGAGATGGGCAAGGTGCCTGTCACCCTGTTCGACATGAACGACGACGGCAGCGTAATGATCGGTCGCATGGGCTCGTTCTGGATCGCCGGCTTCGAGGGCGTGATGTGGGTCGACGGCCTGGGTTGGCTCAAGCTCAGCGAATTCTTCCGCCGTCAGGGCGTCTCCGAGGCCGCCCGGCTGGGCATGAACAACCCGATCTCGCTCAACGCTGCGGGCGATGAGATGGTCGGTGGCTTGGTGGGCGTGGCGATGAGCTGGTACGTTGACATGAAGCGGGTCTACGTCTGCCAGAACGGCAGTTCGGCGCAGGTCCGGTTCCCTGCCGAAGCCGTCGCCAAGGTCAAGGCCGGCGCCAGGCTCGGGCGCTGCGAACACGTGAACAAGGGTTGATCGAGGCGGCGGCGCGGCGCGGGCTCAGTGCCCGCCGGGCCGCCCCAAGGGCACTGAGATCCCCTCGGGGGGCGACGCCGCAGGCGTCTTGGGGTCGTCAATCAGTGCCCGCCGGGCCGCCCCAAGGGCACTGAGATCCCCTCGGGGGGCGACGCCGCAGGCGTCTTGGGGTCGTTAATCAGTGCCCGCCGGGCCGCCCCAAGGGCACTGAGATCCCCTCGGGGGGCGACGCCGCAGGCG
>JANOVJ010000269.1:0-10558 GCA_031417295.1 bacterium
CTTGCCCGCTTTGCCACGCTCGAAGCCGGGCGGGTAGACCAGCCACATCTGCACCGGCTCGCCACCCGCGCCTGCGACCGTTACGGCCTCGGCCGGGCCGAAGCGAAACGGCGCCAGCCGTTCGTCGTTGAAGCGTTCAAGCCGCAACGGCGTCGTGTCAGCGCGCTGCGCATGCACGCGCGCCGGGTGATCGCTCGCGTCGGCCACGCTCGCCACCACGCCGCCGGCCACGTCGAAGCCGTGGACCCAGCCGCCCGTCACCACCACCACCGGCTCGCGGCTTTCGGTCTCGAAGCGGTACAGATGGCAGCGGCCCTGGTCTTCGGCGCTGAAGTACAGCGCGTCGCCTTCATCGGCCCAGCGCAGCGGTGCATTGACCGAGCGGTCCCAATCGGCCGACAGCGTTTCCCAGCGCGCTACGGCGCGTTTGCTCGCGCGGCGCAGCAGCGCCAATTGGGAGGGCATCGTGTGCTTCTTGCCCTGGTGGCTGGCGATGAAGGCGATCTGCCGGCCGTCGGGGCTGTAGCGCGGGGCGCCGAAGTCCCACGCGGCGTCAACCGCAACCGGCTCGATGCTGCCGCGGCGCACGTCCACTTCGGCCAGCGCCATGCAATGGTCGAGCTGCTTCTGCGGCTGGGGGTCGAACGCGAAGCAGACCTGCCGGCCGTCGGGTGAGATGTCGAAGCTGTTCGCGTCGGGATCGGCCCGCGTCAGCTCGTACCCGGTGCCTTCGAACAGGTCGCGCACGCGGCCGGTCTTCACGTCGAGCACGTGCAGGTGAGCCACCCGCCCCATCGGCACCTGGTGGTCCCAGAAGCGGTACTGGGCTTCGCTGGTGACGTAGCCGGTTTCCTTGCGCTCCTTGAATTCCTTCCACTTCTTCGCCTGCGCCTTGGCGCCCTTCAGCTCGGGCCAGACCCAGGCGATGAAGGCGATGCGCTTGCCGTCCGGGAACCACTTGAAGGCTTCGATGCCGGGCGCGAAGTTGCTCACCCGCCGCGCCTCGCCGCCGTCCGGGGCGATGAGGTAGAGCTGCGGCGTTTCGTCCTTGCTGCCCTGCTGCTCGCGCCGGCCGACGAAGGCGATCTGCTCGCCGCTGGGCGACCACGCGGGCTGGCCGTCTTTCTCGCCACAACTCGTCAGCCGGCGCGGGCCACCGCCGAAGGTGGACAACAGCCACAGGCTGGACTCGGCCTTGTTGTCCTGCATCGAATAGCTGCCAACCGAGCACACTGCCTGCGCGCCGTCGGGGGCCAGGCCCAGGCTGCCGATGCGCTCGATGCGCCACAGGTCATCAACGGTGAAGGTCTTTGCTGCTTTGCGTTGGGGCATGGGTCAGTGCGCTCTGGGCGGTTGAAGATTTCTCAGCGACGCCGTGCGCGAGCCTCAGCCCTCGCCGGGCCGCCCCAAGAGGGCTGAGATCCCCTTGGGGGACGATGCCGAAAGGCATCTTGGGGTCGTCATCTAACGCGGCTTGTCGAGATGGAACCGCAAGTGCGCCTTCACGGTCGGCCACTCGCCGGCCGTGATGCTGTAGACGCAGGTGTCCCGCAGCGTGCCGTTGCTGGCGCGCTGATGGTTGCGCAAGATGCCGTCGAGCCTGGCGCCCAGGCGCTCGATGCCGCGCCGGCTTTGCTGGTTGAAGAAGTGGGTGCGGAACTCGACCGCGATGCAATCCAGCGCCTCGAACGCATGGCCCAGCAGCATCAGCTTGCACTCGGTGTTCAGCGGTGTGCGCTGGACCCGTTGCGCATACCAGGTCGAGCCGATCTCGACCCGCTTGTTCGCGGCGTCGATATTCATGTAGGTCGTCATGCCGGCGACGCGGCCTTCAGCGTCGCGCACCGTGAACGGCAGCATCGAACCCGCCGTCTGCAAGGCCAGCCGACGATCGATCTCCTGCACCATCCGCTCGGGCGCCGGAATCGCGGTGTACCAGAGCTGCCACAGCTCGCCATCCCGCACGGCCTCGATCTGCGCCTCGGCGTGCTCGCGCGCCAGCGGTTCGAGCGTGGCGTGGCTGCCGACGAGGGTGATCGGGGTCGGCCAGCTCATGGCGGCGGTCATCTCAGTCGAGCGCCGGGCCGCCCCAAGCCGACTGATGCCTTGCCGGCCGCGCTGGGCCAGCGGCCCAGCCCCTCGGGGGCAGCGAACGCAGTGAGCTTGGGGTCGTCATCTCTAGCGGTTGTGGCGCTGCATGAACACGAGCTTCTCGAACAGCGACACATCCTGCTCGTTCTTCAACAGCGCACCCACCAGCGGCGGCACCGCCACCTTGTCGTCCTTGCTGTGCAGGGCTTCGAGCGGAATGTCTTCGGCGACGAGCAGCTTCAGCCAGTCGAGCAACTCCGACGTCGAAGGCTTCTTCTTCAGCCCGGGGAGGTTGCGTACTTCATAGAAACTCTTCAGCGCCGCGCCGAGCAGTTCCTTCTTCAGGCCGGGGAAGTGCACATCGACGATGCTTTGCATCGTGCCCGCGTCGGGAAAGCGGATGTAGTGAAAGAAGCAGCGGCGCAAGAAGGCGTCGGGCAGCTCCTTCTCGTTGTTGGAGGTGATGAACACCAGCGGCCGGTGCCTTGCCTTCACCAGCTCGCGCGTCTCGTAGACGTAAAACTCCATCCGGTCGATCTCGCGCAGCAGGTCGTTCGGGAACTCGATGTCGGCCTTGTCGATCTCGTCGATCAGCAGCACCACCGGCTGCTCTGCCGTGAAGGCCTGCCAGAGTACGCCGCGGATGATGTAGTTGTGGATGTCCTTGACGCGCTCGCCACCGTCGAGGTCGGCCAACTGGCTGTCGCGCAGGCGGCTCACCGCGTCGTATTCGTACAGCCCCTGCTGGGCCTTGGTGGTGCTCTTGATGTGCCACTGCATCAACGGCATGTTCAGTGCCTGCGCCACTTCCTCGGCCAGCATCGTCTTGCCGGTGCCGGGTTCGCCCTTGATCAGCAGCGGGCGCTTGAGCGTGATCGATGCGTTGACGGCCAGCATCAGGTCCTGCGTGGCGACGTAGTTGTCGGAGCCTTGGAACTTCATGGGCGGGTGCGTGGTAGGGGCTGAGGGGCGGTGGCCGGCCAGTATAAGTGGCCCCTCTATAATCGCCGGTTGGCTCTTAACGCACCTATTCGGCCCCCGCTGGACCATGAAAAAACTGCTGATCTCGATGTTGCTGCCGGCCGCCCTGGCCGGCCTTTCGCAAGGCGCCTTGGCGCAAGATGCCAAGGCTGGCGAGAAG
Source organism: bacterium (assembly GCA_031417295.1). Classification (GTDB taxonomy): domain Bacteria; phylum Pseudomonadota; class Gammaproteobacteria; order Burkholderiales; family Burkholderiaceae_C; genus CAIKUF01. Next base: position 3,233 of record JANOVJ010000269.1, read on the forward strand.
AAGATCGCCATGTGCATTGGTTGCCATGGCATCCAGGGCTACCAGGCGAGTTTTCCTGAAGTCCACAAGGTGCCGATGATCGCCGGCCAGGGCGCGAAGTACATCATCGCCGCGCTCACCGCGTACCAGAAGGGCGAGCGCAAGCACCCGACGATGCGTGCCATCGCCGCCTCGCTGACCGAGCAGGACATGGCCGACATTGCCGCGTTCTATTCGCAGCAGGGCCAGGCGGCGGGCGAAGCCGCACCGAAGGTGCCGGCCGACGCAGCGCCGGTGCAGGTGGCCGAACTGCTGAAAAAGGGCAACTGTGTGTCGTGCCACGGCGCGAACTTCAGCACCCCCATCGACCCGAGCTACCCCAAGCTCGGTGGCCAGCATGCCGACTACCTGTTCGTTGCGCTGAAGGCCTACCAGGTGCGCAACAACACGCTGGTCGGGCGCGGCAATGCGGTGATGGGCGGCATGGCCGCACCGTTCAACCATGCCGAGCTCAAGCTGCTGGCGCAGTACATCGGCTCATTGCCGGGTGAGCTGAAGACGGTGCCGGAGTCGCGCTTCCGCTGATCGGCGCCTCAGCCTTCGCCGGGCTTGCCCAGGAGGGCTGAGATTCCCTCGAGGGGCTGCATGTGCTTGGGGTAGGGGCGGGCCTCTCGCCTGAACGGTGAACTCACGCCGCGCAGCACGGCGGCCGAACTGCGCTTGCCCGGCCCGGCCGGCCCACGCTGAGCAAGAGATCACGGCGCCGTGACGGTTCGATGAGGACTCCGTGAGCCAGCGTTCCTAGCATCTCCGGTGCGGGCTCGAAGCGTCGGGCTCGGTTCGCAACCCACGGCACTGCCGAAGGAGATTTCTCATGTTCCAACGTTCATTCCCGCCCGCCCGCCTGGCCATCGCCGCGGCCGCGCTGTCGCTGTGTGCCACTGCCGGCGCCAAGCAGCTCAATGTGACGGTCACGGTCGAAAACCTGGCGCCGACCAACAGCATCAGCTTTGCCCCGTTGCACCTGGGCTTTCACAACGGCACGTTTGATGCGTTCAACCTCGGGCAGGTGGCCACCGCGCCGATCATCTCGGTCGCAGAAGGCGGCAGTGGCACCGACTGGCAGCCGGCGTTCGCTGCGGCCGACCCGACCGCCACCCGCGGCACGCTGGGCGGCCTGCTGCAGCCGGGGCAGACCGGCAGCGCCACCTACCGCGTCGACTCCGCGCTCAATCGCTACTTCACCTTCGCCTCGATGGTCGTGCCGAGCAACGACTTCTTCATCGGCAACGACGCGGCCAAGGCTTACGAGCTCTTCGATGCCCAGGGCAACCTTCAGATCGGCTCGATCGGCCAGAAGGCGCGCCAGATCTGGGACGCCGGCTCCGAGGTGTTCGACCCGGCCGCGGCCGCATTCGTGGGCAACAACGACCTGCGCACGCCGCAAGGCTCGGTGGTGGCGTTCAACTTCGCCGAACTGGCGGGCTTCAACGGCCTGACCACCGCGACCGGCTACACCTTCAACAGCACCCTGACGGCCAACAGCGACATCTACCGCATCTCGTTCAGCGCCGCCGCCGTGCCCGAGCCGGGCAGCTACGCGCTGATGGCGGCCGGCTTGATGGCGGTGGGCTGGATCGCGCGGCGCCGCCGCGAGCAGCCGTCTGCGGCGGCCCTGCGTTCGGTCTGAACGGGCAGGGCGGCGGCTCTGTTCCAATCGGGCTCCGGCGCCGCTCCTGCACGGCGCCGGCCGCCTGATGAACGAACATTTGCTGCTGGTCGAAGACGACGATGCCATCGCCGGGGCCTTGCGCCTTCACCTCGAAGAAGCCGGCTACCGGCTGCACCGCGAGGCCGATGGCAAGCTCGCCATGGCGGCGATCGACCGCGAGCGCTGGGACCTGGTGCTGCTCGACCTGATGCTCCCCGGCGCCGATGGCTGGGACGTATGCCGCCACCTGCGCGCCCGCCATGCCGACGTGCCCGTCATCATGCTCAGCGCCCGTTCGGCCGAGGCGCACCGCGTGCTCGGGCTCGAGCTCGGTGCCGACGATTACCTGGCCAAGCCGTTCTCGATGCTCGAGCTGGTGGCCCGCGTGCGCGCGCTGCTGCGCCGCGTCGAGCAGCTGCGTTCGGCGCCGCTCGCCGCAGTACCCGAGCTTCGTTTCGGCCCGTTCCAGCTCGACACCGCGAAGCGCACGCTGCGACGCGGCCCGCAGGCCGTGCCGCTGACACTGCGCGAGTTCGACCTGCTGCACTTTCTGGCCCGCCACCCCGGCACAGCGTTCAGCCGCAGCGAACTGTTGCAGCGGGTCTGGGGCGCCGGCTTCGACGGCTATGAGCACACCGTGAACTCGCACATCAACCGCGTCCGCACCAAGATCGAAGACGACCCGCGCGAGCCGCGCCGCATCGTCACGGTCTGGGGCGTGGGCTACCGCTTCGAGAACCTGGCGTGAGCGCATTCCCCGGCCGTTCGTTCGCGACCCGGCTGACGCTGGCGTTGGCGCTGCTGCTGCTGGCCTACGGCGCCTTCGTCGCGCTGCTCGGCCGGGAGGTCGCGGCCGAGCACGAGCAGGAGTCGCTGCAACGGCTCTCGCACGGGCTGGCGCGGCACATCGTCGAGCACTGGCCGGAGATCGCGCTCGCCGACCCCGACCTCGCCGACCAGGCCGCGCGGGCCGCGCTGCTGTCGATGCTGATGGTGGTGAACCCGGGCGTGCAGGCGTATGTGCTCGACGCCGACGGCCGAGTCAAGGCCTACATCGGCGAGCCCGGCATGGTCCGCCAGGAACAGGTGGACCTGCGCCCGGTGCGTGAATTCCTGGCCGGTGCCGCGTTGCCGCTGCGTGGCACCGACCCGATGGGCTCGCCTGCGCCGCGCATCTTCAGTGCGGCGATGTTCCCGCCGCGCGCCGCCGACGCGCGCCCGCCGGGCTACCTGTACGTGGTGCTCGACGGCCAGGCGCGCGACCAGGTGGCGGGGCAGCTCAGCCTGCGCCGGGTCTGGCAGGGTGCGGGCCTGGCCGCGGCGATCGGCTTGGTGGTGACGCTGGCGATCGGCGCGGTTGCCTTTCGCCAGCTGAGCTGGCCGCTGCACCGGCTGGCGGCGCGGATGCGCGACTACGCCGGCCCAGCGGCGCCTGTAGCGGCATCTGTACCCGTGACCGCATCGGCATCGGCGCGCTCGGTCGGTGACGAGGTGCGGGCGATCGGCGCCGCCTTCGACGGCATGACGCAGCGTATCGAGGCACAAGCGGCGCGCGAAGCCCAGCAGGCGGCCGCGCACCGCGAAATGATGGCCAGCGTGGCCCACGACCTGCGCACGCCGCTGACGGCGCTGCACGGCCACCTCGAAGCGCTGGCCGGCCCGCCGCTCGCGCAGCCGCTGCACCGCGAGCGCGTGCTCGCTGCCGCGCTCGGGCAGAGCGACAAGGTGCGGCGCTAGTCGCAGCAACTGTACGAGCTGGCGGCGCTGCAGGCGAGCGACCAGGTCTTGCACCGCGAGCGCTTCAGCCTCGACGAACTGGTGACCGACGCGGTGCAGAAGTTCGACCTCAGCGAGCAGCCGCCGACCGTGACGCTGGCCGGCCCGCCGCCGGGGCGGCTGGAGCTCGACGGCGACCTGCAACTCATCGAGCGCGCGTTGACCAACCTGATCGACAACGCGCTGCGCCATGCGCCGGGCACGGTGCCGGTGCGGGTGAGCTTGCGAAGGGAAGGGGCACAAGCTCAGATCCTGGTCGAGGACGCGGGGCCGGGGCTGCCCGCCGAGCTGATGCAGCGCCTCGAACACGGGCAATCGCTGCGCGACCCGCCACTGCGGCGCACCAGCGGCGGCATCGGTGGGCTCGGCCTGGCCATCGCCCAGCGCGTGGCGGTGCTGCACGGCGGCAGCCTGCGCCCGTTGCCCTCGCCCGGCGGTGGCGCCCGGCTCTGCCTGGCGTTGCCGCTGGCGGCTTGAACGCCCCTGACCTCGCCGCGGCGCGGGCGCGGGCTGAGGTTTGTCCGCAGTTCCGGCGGCGCGCGTTTTGCCTACACTCGCGCCACCTCATTCGCATCATCGGGAACCTGCATCATGAAACTACGCTGGCTGATTCCGGGGCTCGCTGCCGCCGCCCTTGCAACCACGGGCCTCGCCCAGGCGCAGACCCTGCGCTGGGCCTCGCAGGGCGACCCGCAGACGATGGACCCGCACTCGCAGAACGAGGGCCTGACCAACGCGATGAACGGCCAGGTCTACGAATACCTGATCGGGCGCGACAAGCAGTTGAACCTGGTGCCGCAGCTCGCCACCGACTGGAAGCAGACCGGCCCGCTGCAATGGCGCCTGAAGCTGCGCCCGAACGTGAAGTTCCACGACGGCTCGGCATTCACCGCCGACGACGTGGTGTTCTCGATCAACCGCGCCAAGGAACCCACCTCGCAGATCGCCGTCTACGCCAATGCGGTGGGTGAGGTGAAGAAGATCGACGACCTGACGGTGGACTTCAACCTGCCGCAGGTGAACCCGATCTTCCTGCAACACTTGAACGCCTTGTTCATCATGAGCAAGAGCTGGAGCGAGAAGAACAAGGTTGGCAAGCCGCTCGACTTCAAGAACAAGGAAGAGAGCTTCGCCTCCTACAACGCCAACGGCACCGGGCCGTATGTGCTGGTCAAGCGCGAGCCCGACATCAAGACGGTCTACAAGCGCAACCCCGCCTGGTGGGGCAAGCCCGAGGGCAATGTGCAGGACGTGGTCTACACCCCCATCAAGCAGGACGCGACGCGCCTGGCGGCGCTGATCTCGGGCGAGATCGACTTCGTGCTCGACCCGCCGCCGCGCGACCTGGAGCGGCTGCGCGGTGGCGGCCAGATCAAGGTGCTTGACGGGCTGGAAAACCGGGTCATCTTCATCGGCATGGACCAGGCCCGTGACGAGTTGCTCTACAGCAGCGTCAAGGGCAAGAACCCGTTCAAGGACGTTCGCGTGCGCAAGGCGCTGTACCAGGCGATCGACATCGAGACCATCAAGACCAAGCTGATGAACAACCAGGCGATCCCGACCGGCGCCGTGGTGCCGTCGCCGCTGGGCAGCTTCAACGACCCCGAGATCGAGAAACGCCTGCCGTACGACGTGGCGGCGGCGAAGAAGCTGATGGCCGACGCCGGCTACGCGGATGGCTTCGAGGTCACGCTCGATTGCCCGAACAACCGCTACATCAACGACGAGAAGATCTGCATCGCACTGGCCGCGATGTGGGCCCAGTTGAAGGTCAAGATCAACCTCAACGCGATGCCGCGCGCCACTTACTTCCCGAAGCTCGACAAGCTCGACACCTCGATGTACATGCTCGGCTGGGGTGGCTCGATCACCGACGCCGAGACCACCTTCACCCCGATCTACCGCAACCGCGGCGACAAGGGCGTGGGTTCGTACAACTACGGCAACTTCACCGACGACAAGCTCGACGCGGTGGCCGCGGCATCGAGCAAGGAAGCCGACGTCGACAAGCGCAAGGCGCTGATCAAGGAAGCCTTCAAGCTGCACAACGAGGCCGTGCACCACATCCCGCTGCACCGCCAGTTCATTCCCTGGGCCGAACGGCAGAACGTCGAGGTGGTGCACCGCGCCGACAACTGGCTTGAGTGGCAGTGGGTCACGGTGAAGTGATCTGAATCGAGACGGCCCGCCGGAGCGGGCCGGCGGCGAATGAGGGGCGGCATCGACCGCCCCTTTTGCTGCGCGCATGGCACCCCTCTTGCTAGGGTAAATACTGAGAACGCACACGAAATTCTTGATTACATTCTTGTATACAAGTTTGTGGTCATCGGACCAGCTTGCGGCAACCCAGGAGACAACCATGCCAAAGTTCCTACGCTCCCTGTTCGGCCAGGTCGTGCTGGCCCTAGTGATCGGTGTTGTGATCGGTCTCGTCTGGCCGGAGACCGCGGTAACGCTGAAGCCCCTGGGCGACGGCTTCATCAAGCTGATCAAGATGGTCATTCCGGTGATCGTGTTCTGCGTTGTCGTCCACGGCATCGCCGGGGCGGGCGACCTGAAGCGCGTCGGCCGGGTCGGCGTCAAGGCGCTGATCTACTTCGAGGTGCTCACCACCGTCGCGCTGGCGCTCGGGCTGGTGCTGGCCTTCACCTTCGAGCCGGGGGTCGGCATGAACGTCGACCCGAAGCTGCTCGACGCCAAGGCGATGAGCGCCTATGCCGAGAACGCGAGCAAGCTCAGCGGCGGCGGCACGGTCGAGTTCCTGATGAAGCTGATCCCGATCACCGTGGTCGATGCCTTTGCCAAGGGCGACGTGCTGCAGGTGCTGCTGTTCGCGGTGCTGTTCGGCTGCGCGCTGTCGATGCTGGGCGAAAAGGGCGCCCGGATCACCTCGCTGATCGACGACCTCGGCCACGCCCTCTTCAAGGTGATGGGCATCATCATCAAGCTCGCGCCGCTGGGCGTGCTGGGGGCCATTGCCTTCACCGTCGGCAAGTACGGCATCGGCTCGCTCAAGCAGCTCGGCATGCTGGCCGTGCTGTTCTACGCCGCCGTGGCCATCTTCGTGGTGGTGGTGCTGGGCGGCATCATGCGGCTGTCGGGCTTCAGCCTGTTCAAGCTGCTGCGCTACCTGCGCGAGGAATTGACGGTGGTCTTTGCCACCACCTCGTCCGACAGCGTGCTGCCGCAGATCATGGCCAAGTTGAAGCACATGGGCATCCGCGATTCGACGGTCGGCCTGGTGATCCCGACCGGCTATTCGTTCAACCTCGATGCGTTCTCGATCTACATCACGCTCGCTGCGGTGTTCATTGCGCAGGCCACCAACACGCCGATCACGATGACCGACCTGTTGACGATCCTCGCGATCTCGCTCGTCACCTCGAAGGGCGCGCACGGCGTGCCGGGCTCGGCGATCGTGGTCCTGGCGGCCACCTTGCAGGCCATTCCGGCGATCCCGGTGATCGGGCTGGTGCTGGTGCTGTCGGTAGACTGGTTCATGGGCATCGCGCGCGCACTCGGCAACCTGATCGGCAACTGCGTCGCGACGGTGGCCATCGCGGCCTGGGAAGGCGACATCGACCGCGAGCGCGCCCACGCGGTGCTCGACGGCCGGCTGCCGGCGACGATCGACGACGGCCTGATCGACGAGCCCGTGCCGGCGCTCGCGGCGTCCCACTGAACTGTGATGACATGACCAGCCAGCTCGAAATCGCCCAACGCGTCGTCGAGTCGATCCTCGCGCAGAAGCTGAAGCCCGGCGAGCGGCTGGGCGAGCAGGAACTGGCCGACCTGTTCGGCGTCAGCCGCACGCTGGTGCGCGAGGCGCTGATGCAGTTGCAGGCGCGCGGCTTCGTCGA
>JANOVJ010000270.1:0-3185 GCA_031417295.1 bacterium
GGCTGGCTGTCCTCGACCACCGTTGCCACGTCTTCCAGTGGCACCGAGGTGCCGGAGACCGGTACCTTGGCAAAGCTCTCGGGCGTCGAGGTGGGTGAAACGTGGCGCACGCCAAGACGCTGGTTCGGGGTGTCGATGAAGCCGCCCGCGCCTGGGGTCGACGAGTTGAGGTAGGTCAGCGGCGAGGCCCAGACCGACTCGCCGGCGGTCTTGACGATCTGCTCCAGCGTGACGCCTTTGGCCAGCAGCTTGGCGGGGTCGACCTGCACCTGCACCTGCCGATTGCGTTGGCCCCAGACCGAGACGTTGGCGACACCGGGAACGCCGACCAGCCGCGGCACGATCGTCCAGCGCGCCTGGACCGACATCTCGATCAGCGACACGGTCTTCGAACTCAGGCCGATGTTGAGGATGCGGCTCGCCGAAGAAACCGGTTGCAGCAGCACCGGCGGGCTCGACACATTGGGCAACGCGTGAGCCTGCGTCAGCCGCTCCTGCACCATTTGGCGGGCCTGCATCAGATCGGTTCCCGGGGCGAAGAACATCTCGATCGACGACAGGCCGGTGATCGACTCGGACTCGATCGACTGCAGCCACGGCACGCCGTTGAGCAGGTCGGCCTCCAGCGGCACCGTGATCAGGGACTCGACTTCCGATGTCGACAGCCCGAGCGCCTCGGTCTGGACTTCGAGCGAGAGCGGCGAGAACTCGGGCACGACGTCGATCGGCAGGTTGCGCAAGCGCCAGACCCCGGCGACCAGCAGTATTGCGGCGAGCGCCACCACCACCATGCGCAGGCGCAGGCTCGAAGAGATGACCCAGTGCAACATGGCATGTTCTCCCAATCGCATCCGCAGCCATTCGAGCAGGGCATCGATGGCGAAACGGACTCCCGAGAAGCTCCGCGTCGCGCCAGATCGTCGTGCCGACTTTGCCCGGAGGCGAAAGCCGCAATTGGGTCTGGCCTCTTTCGATCGACTGCACTTGATAGCCGCTGCAAGTAGGCCCCCGAACGAGCGCGGACGCTACCCCCTAGAGCAGGGTGGGTCGGCCCTCGGCCCGCGACAGGCGCGTTCATCGCGAGTCGCAGGGTGCCTGTTGGCGCTGGGCTAGAACCGAAACTTCAATCCGACTTCGACCCCGTCGGGGAGTAATCGGATCGAGATCGGCGTCTCAAGACTGTGCGCAAACCAACCCGAGAGCGCGCCCACCGCCCACCCGGCGAGAACATCGGTTTGCCAGTGCGCCTGGTTCTTGATCCGCCCGGCACCGACATACAGCGGCAGCAGAAGCAGGGCGTAGGTCGCCGGATACTGGCTGGCGTACTCGATCACATAAGGCGTCACCAGGGCCGCGGCCACCGAAGCCTCGCCACTCGGGAAACTGTGGTTGGAACCGCCCTCAAACCACAGGCAGGGGTCGTCACCGTCGTTCGGGCGCGCCCGCGTGAAGATGTACTTGCCGACCTGAGCGCCCACGCCGGCGACGATCTCGGCGTCGATGCCTTGCCACATCGTCCTGCCGAAGCGCGTCTCGGACCCTTCCCACACCGCGCCGCCGATCTGGGCCACTGTCAGGCCGCCGACGATGCCGCGATAGACGTTCGAATTCCACGCCCCCGAGGCGTTGTAGGTCACGACATGGTCGACCCGCGACCAGCCGCAATTCCGGGCTTCGCTCTGAAGCGAAGCCAGCGCGATGGCCAGCACCATCAGGCCGCGCGGCATGGAACCCACGGTGTCGGTCTCCTTCCGTTGAAACCAGGCGCAACACTACTCCTTGCGGCCGGCAACATTCCAAAGCAGCTCGCTGGCGGCCGTTTCGCCCGTTCGCCCACCGCCGGCACAAGGCCGGCCGGCGGTGATGGCGCGCCGACGGGGCCGGGCCGCGCGCGGCCGATGCGGGGCATCCTGGCGCTGGAAAAACGCAGGCGCGGGAACGGTAGGTCAGAGAGTCGGGCCGCGCCGTCGAGCGCAAGGGCCCGGCTAGAACCGGGCCTTGAATCCGATCGCGAACCCACCCGGCAGCACCTGGATCAGGACCGGCGTCTCCAGGCTGTGCGAGAGCCAGCCCGAGAGCCCGCCGATGGCCCAGGCCGCAATCACGTCGGACTGCCAGTGCGCCTGGTTCTTCACCCGCCCCGTGCCAACCCAGACCGGCAACGCCAGCATCGCGTAGACGGCCGGGTTGTCGGCGCCGTACTCCAGCACGTAGGGGGTGACGAGCGCGGCCGCCAGCGAGGTCTCGCCGCTCGGAAAGCTGTCGTAGCCCTTGCCCTGGAACCACTGGCACGGGTTGTCGCCCTGGTACGGGCGGGAGCGGGTGAAGATGCGCTTGCCGACTCCCGCGGTGATGCCGGCAATGGCTTGCGCATCGACGCCTTGCCACATCGTCTTGCCGAGGCGCGTTTCAGCACCTTCCCACAACGCGCCGCCCACCCCGGCGATGGACGCGACGCCCAGCACGCTTCGATAGACATTCGGGTTCCAGATGCCGGCGCTGTCTTCGTTGACGAGCCGGTCCACCCGCGACCAGCCGCAGTTCTGGGCGGCGCCCGGCAGCGCGGCCACCGACAGCACGAGTAGCAGAAGAAAGCGCCTGGCCGAATTCATCTCACCGAGCCTCCACCTTCGAAGCCGTGCCGCGCGCTATTCCTTGCCGCAAGCAATCTTCCACAGCACTTCGCCCGGCGACTGCGGCGTGACCGGCGCCCAAGCGCCATTGCCCTTCTCGGAGACCACTGGCGTGCCTTCGCCGAGCGGCTGCGGGTGGGCCGAGATCAGCACCCCGCGCATGCGCGAGCCGGCACAGTCGAACTCGTCTTGCCGCTTCAGCGAAACATAGGCCAGGCCATTGGCCGCCCCCGGCGTCTTCAGCGCAGAGACGCTCCACATCGTCACCATGTCACCCTTGCGGACGATGGTGCTGCGGTCGACGAACAACTCCGCGTTGCCCGCGTCGCCGAGGCTGACCCAGGCTGCCAACGCATTGCCGCTGGCGAGCGCCAGCAATGCCGACCATGTCAATCGATTCACGCACATTCTCCTTGCGGCTTCAGCATCAAATCGCATCGTACCGCGGGCTGCGAGTGCCATCGGAGGCGACCGGGAATGTGGCATTGCGTTGACGCGGAGGGGGGGTAGAGTCAATGCGAGTCCAAGCCGCGTTGCCGGGGTCCGCCGAGA
>JANOVJ010000271.1:0-3257 GCA_031417295.1 bacterium
CCGGGTCGAGTTCAAGAACACGCTGAAGCCGGAAGCGGCGCCGAGCCCGAGCGATCCGCTGGGCGGCGGCAACGAGCTGCTGTGGCAACTCACCGGCGGCACCGAAACGATGCGGGTCACCCGGATCGTGCGTTCGGGCGACGCCAACCGCGACGAGGAAAACGACGACCGCGTGGCCACGCTGCTCGGCAAGAGCCTGGCCGTGCTGCCGAACAACCACGGCCCGCAGACCGACCGCCTCGTCTACGGCCTCGGCCCCTTCGCCGGCTACGACTCCGGCGACGCGACGAGCCGCGAGATCGGCTTGTATGACCAGGCCTTCGTCGACCGCTACATCCACCCGCTGGCCAACGGCGGGCGGGTCATTGCGGGCCAGTTCGACGACCCGTACCAACTCGACGAAAAAGGCATCTTCGACCTGGTGAACCTGAACCGGGACGACCTGGGCGGCATCCCGGGCGCACGCCGACCGCCGGGCGAAGACGTGTTCACCGGCTTCAACATCTTCTCGATCGCGCTCGAGATCCCGATGTCCGACATCTTTCCGGACGGCATCCCGCACAACGGCGTGCTCCAGGCGAGCTCGACCGACAGCCTGCTGCGGGTGCACTCCAAGATTCGGCGCCAGGCGACGCAGACGGTCGACCCGACCAACATCATCACCGGCCTCAGTGCGTCCGGCGACTATGTGCAGGTCGGCCGCAACGCCTTGCCGCTGTTCAACGCCGGGCTCGTCGGCACGCAGCGCCAGACCATGTACCTGCGCAACAACCCCTTGCACGACGTGACCAACTTCGGCGCCGACATCCTCTATCCGGTGCTGGTGCGCGATGCCGATGCGCTTGGGATCTATCGCGCACTCGGCGTTCCGCCCGCCACGGTGACGACGCTGAAAGGCCCAAGGCTGGACATCATCAACGCGATCAACCTGGGCCGGCCGATTCCGGTGGCAGACGGCTTCACGGGCGACGTGATCACCCTCGACGCGGCCACCGACTCGAGCTTCCCGAACGGCCGTCGGCTGGGCGGCGGCACCGCGCCAAACCGTCACCAGGTCAACGTGAACAGCGTGCTGATCAGCCTGATCGTGGCCGGTAACGGTGGCGCCGGCCTGGCCAAGGGGGTCGAGGTGAACGACAAGAACTTCGTTGATCGCTTCCCGTTCCTGGCGCCAGCCCACCAGGGCCTGCTGCAAGGCCACGGCGGCACCAACCTGCCGACCGAGCCGACCCCGCCTCTGCCTTGACCGGCAGTTCTGCAAGCCGATCGGCAGGCGCGCGCGCCGTTCGGCGCTGCGGTGGCTGGGCCCACTACAGTCAACCACCGCCCGGTTGCATCGGGCCAGGCTCGTATGCTGATGCTGACTCGCTGGCGCGCACTGTGGACACTCGGCCTGGCCCTTTCGGGACCGCCGGTGCTGGCGCACGACCTGTGGATCACCCCGACCGACTTTTCGCCGTCGCTGCAACAGGCCGTCGGGCTGCGCCTGCAAGTCGGGGAAAACCTGGACGGCGAACCCTTGCCGCTCATCCCCGGGCTCGTCAACCAGTTCGTGGTGCAGGACGCGGCGGGGCGCCGGCCGGTCTCTGGCCGCCGCGGCGCCGACCCTGCCGGCGCGATGCGGGTGGCCGTGCACGGCCTGCACATCGTGGGCTACCACAGCTACCCGAGCCGGGTCGAACTGGCGCCCGAGAAGTTCGATGCCTACCTGGTGGAAGAAGGCCTGGACGCGGTCATCACGGCGCGCGCCGGCCACGCCGAGAGCGGCCTCAAGGTTCGCGAGCTCTACCTGCGCTGCGCGAAGAGCCTGGTCTGGGCGGGGCCGCCCGGTGACACGCCTGGCGATCGCGCACTCGGTTTCCCGCTGGAATTGGTGGCCGAGACCCACCCCTATGCGACGCGCACTGATGCGCCGCAGCAGTTTCGCTTGACGTTCCAGGATCGGCCGCTGCCCGGCGCGCTGGTGGTGGCGTTGAACAGCCTGAACCCGCAGCTGAAGCAACGTGCCCGCACCAACGCTGACGGCCGCGTGAAGCTGGCGCTGCCGCCGGGCGGTATGTGGCTGGTCAAGGCCGTCCACATGGTCGCCGCGCCCGTTGGCGCCGATGCCGACTGGGCCAGCTACTGGGCCTCGCTCACCTTCGAGGTGCCGGCCGCTGCCAGCCTCGCGAAGTGAGGCGGTCGGCGACGGGTGAACCTAGAATCTGCGCGCTGGCAGCGACGCATGGGCATGGCGCCCGGCGTGAGCCGCCCGATTCCTGACCCGAACTCCTCCCTCCCATGAGCGCATTCAACGAAGAAACGGTCCTGAGCGTCCACCACTGGACCGACAGGCTCTTCACCTTCACCACCACCCGCGACACCTCGCTGCGCTTCTCGAACGGGCACTTCACGATGATCGGCCTGCGCGTCAACGGCAAGCCGCTGTTGCGCGCCTACAGCATCGTCAGCGCCAACTACGAGGAGCAGCTCGAGTTCCTGAGCATCAAGGTGCCGCACGGGCCGCTCACGTCGCGCTTGCAGCACATCAAGGTCGGCGACACGGTCATCGTCGGCCGCAAGCCCACCGGCACGCTGGTGATCGACTACCTGCTGCCGGGCAAGCGGCTGTATCTGCTCTCGACCGGCACCGGCCTGGCGCCGTTCATGAGCATCGTGCGCGACCCGGTGACGTATGAGAAATTCGAGCATGTCGTGCTGGTTCACGGGGTGAGGCAGAAGGACGAACTGGCGTATCACGATCTGCTGACAGAGCACCTGCCGGCGCATGAGCTGATCGGCGACATGGTGGCAAGCCAGTTGCGCTACTACCCCACCGTGACCCGCGAGGCCTACCGCAACATGGGCCGCGTGACCGAGTTGATGGACAGCGGCAAGCTGTTCGACGACCTGAAGCTGCCGGGGCTGGACCCGGTCCACGACCGGGTGATGATCTGCGGCAGCCCGGCGATGCTGCGCGACCTGAAGCAGATGCTGGAGTCGCGCGGCTTCAACGAGGGCAACACCTCGAAGCCGGGCGACTTCGTCATCGAGCGCGCGTTCGCCGAGCAGTGACGGCCGCGCGCCGTTGCATTCGGTGCCGACTGCGATCGACAATGGGGCTTGGCGCAACCAACCCAAGGAGACAGCGATGGCGCAACAAAAAGTAGTTCTCGTCACGGGCGGCATGGGGGGTCTCGGCGAGACCATCTCGACCAAGATGGCTGATGCCGGCTACCGGGTCGTCGTGACCTACTCGCCGGGCAACAAGACCCATG
>JANOVJ010000272.1:0-3706 GCA_031417295.1 bacterium
CACGGCCTGGCGCTGCATGTTGGCGCCCATCAACGCGCGGTTCGCGTCGTCGTGCTCGAGGAACGGCACCAGCGAGGCCGCGACCGACACGATCTGCGTGGGCGCCACGTCCATGTACTGGATGCGCTCGGCCGAGGTCAGGATCGACTCGCCGTTGTCGCGTGCCGAGACCAGCTCATCGACGAGCTTGCCTTCCTTGTCGAGCGTGGCACTCGCTTGCGCGATCACGTACTTGCCTTCTTCGATCGCCGACAGGTAGTCGATCTGCATCGTCACCTTGCCATCGGCCACACGCCGGTACGGCGTCTCCAAGAAGCCGTACTCGTTCAATTGCGCGTACAGCGCGAGCGAGTTGATCAGGCCGATGTTCGGGCCTTCCGGCGTTTCGATCGGGCAGACCCGGCCGTAGTGCGTCGGGTGCACGTCGCGCACTTCGAAGCCGGCGCGCTCGCGGGTCAGGCCGCCCGGGCCCAGGGCCGAAACACGACGCTTGTGCGTGATCTCCGACAGCGGGTTGGTCTGGTCCATGAACTGCGACAACTGCGACGCGCCGAAGAATTCTTTCAGGGCTGCCGAGATCGGCTTGGAGTTGATCAGGTCATGGGGCATCAGCGCTTCGGTCTCGGCCTGGCCGAGACGTTCCTTCACTGCCTTCTCGATGCGTGCCAGAGCCGAGCGGTACTGGTTCTCGGCCAGCTCGCCGACGCAACGCACACGCCGGTTGCCCAGGTGATCGATGTCGTCCACTTCGCCACGGCCGTTGCGCAGTTCGACGAGGATCTTGACGACGTCGAGGATGTCGTCGTTCGACAGCGTCATCGCGCCTTCCGGCACATCGCGGCCGACGCGGGCGTTGAACTTCATCCGGCCCACGCGCGACAGGTCGTAGGTGTCCGGGTTGTAGAAGAGCCGGTTGAACAGGGCCTCCACCGCGTCTTCGGTCGGCGGCTCGCCGGGGCGCATCATGCGGTAGATCGCGACGCGCGCGGCCAACTGGTCGGCCGTTTCATCGGCAGCCAGGGTCTGCGAGATGTAGCCGCCTTCGTCGAGCTCGTTGGTATAGATGCACTGCAGCTCTTTGACGCCCGCCACGCGCAGTTTCTTCAGCAGCGCTTCGGTCAGTTCGTCATTGGCCTTGGCCAGGATCTCGCCGGTGTCGGCATCGATCATGTTGCGGGCGAGGAAACGCCCCACCAACAAGTCTTCCGGCAGGCTGACGAACTTGGTGCCCGTTTCTTCGAGCTTGCGGGTGTGGCGCGCGGTGATGCGCTTGTCTTTCTCGACGACGACGTTGCCGTCCTTGTCGGTGATGTCGAAGCGCGCGATTTCGCCGCGCAGCCGGTCGGCCACGAATTCCATCTGCGCACCCGAATCCATCAGGCGGATCGCGTCGAAGACGAAGAAGTGCGCCAGGATCGCTTCGGGGTTGAGGCCGATCGCCTTCAGCAGAATCGTCACCGGCATCTTGCGGCGGCGGTCGACGCGGAAGAACAGGATGTCCTTCGGGTCGAACTCGAAATCGAGCCACGAGCCGCGGTACGGAATGATCCGGGCGCTGAACAACAGCTTGCCGCTGGAGTGCGTCTTGCCCTTGTCGTGCTCGAAGAACACGCCGGGCGAACGGTGCAACTGCGAGACGATCACGCGCTCGGTGCCGTTGACGATGAACGAGCCGTAGTCGGTCATCAGGGGCACTTCGCCCATGTAGACCTCTTGCTCCTTGATCTCCTTGACCGTCTTGGCCTGCGGGCTCTCGCGGTCATAGATGATCATCTGCAGCTTCGCGCGCACGGCAGCGGCGTACGTCAGGCCGCGCTGCTGGCATTCGCGCGTGTCGAACGGCGGTTTGGCGATGTTGAATTCGATGAACTTCATCTCCACGAACCCGTTGTGCGAAACGATCGGGAACGCGGACAGGAAAGCCGCCTGAAGCCCTTCGGGCTTGCGCTTCTGCGGTGGCACTTCCTTTTGCAGGAAGGCGACATACGACTCCTTCTGCATCGTCAGCAGATAGGGAACCTTCAAAACGCTTTCACGCTTGCCGAAGCTCTTGCGGATCCGCTTGCGCTCGGTGAAGCTGTAGGGGGTTGCTTGCTGCGTCATAAACACTCCGTGTCGGGAAGGCCACCGGGGCGCGGGGGCGCTTCCGTCGGCGACTGGCTATTCAGACCTTGCGTCTGACGCTTGGTGGCTGGCCACTACCAGCCGCTGGCGGACAACCCCGGCATTGCACCGGAGCCCGACCAAACCAGTTCTCTGCAGTCGGATCAGAGAACACTTGCAAGGGCAGCACGCTGTCCTTGCAGGTGCTCCCCGGGGCCCAAATTCCTTTGGTCCCGTGGAGCGGCTTGTCTTACTTGATCTCGGCCTTGGCGCCGGCTTCGACCAGCTTCTTCATCGCGGCGTCAGCGTCAGCCTTGGACACGGCTTCCTTGACGGCCTTAGGCGCGCCGTCGACCAGGTCCTTGGCTTCCTTCAGGCCGAGGCCCGTCAGTTCGCGCACGGCCTTGATGACCGACACCTTGGCGGCACCGGCTTCGAGCAGGATCACGTTGAACTCGGTCTGCTCTTCCACCACGGCGGCAGCGGCGCCGCCACCACCGGCGGCGGGCGCGGCCATCGAGGCGGCGGACACGCCGAACTTCTCTTCGATGGCCTTGACCAGGTCGTTCAGGTCCATCACGGACATGCTGTCCAGGGATTGCAGGAATGCGTCTTTGTCGAATGCCATGTCGGGCTCCAAAAAATTGTTTAGAAAAGGATCTGTTTCAGCGCAGGTCGTTCAGGCTGCCGGATCGGCCGCAGGGGCGGACGCAACCACAGCTTCAGGTGCGGCGTCAGCCGCAGGCGCGGCCACCGGTGCCGCCGCAGGTTCAGCCGCAGGTTCAGCAACCGCTTCGGCTGCGGGTGCAGCTTCGGCAACAGCCACCGCGGGCGTGTCTTCTTCGCGCTTCTTGGCCAAAGCTGCCAACACACCCGCCATGCGGGTGATCGGCGACTTCATCAGGCCCAGCAGCTGCGACAGCAGCACTTCCTTGCTCGGGATGGCTGCCAGTGCTTTCACACCGTCAGCATCGAGCCTCTTGCCCGCGTAGGCGCCGGCCTTGACGACCAGCTTTTCGTTGCCCTTGGCGAAGTCGGAAATGACCTTCGCCGCGGCCACTGCATCCTCGGAAAAGCCGTAGATCAGCGGGCCGACCATGCTCTCCGAGGCGCACTCGAACGGCGTTCCGGCCACCGCGCGACGGGCAAGCGAGTTCTTCAGTACATGAAGGTACACGCCCTTGTCGCGCGCCTGCCGGCGCAACACGTTCAGATGCTCCACGGTGAGGCCACGGTACTCGGCCAGCGCCAAGGTCTGGGACCTTGCCGCCTGTGCCGCCACATCCGTCACCACGACCTGCTTCTCGCTCTTGTTGAGACTCAAGGTCTACTCCTCACTCAATCGTGTCCTTCGGCGTTTGCACGCCTGCGGGCACACACCAGGTTCAGCGACCATCACCAACCAAGGACAGAACAAATCCTCTTCGGCGGGACCGCCATCTGCGCAGGCTTCGAACGAGGCCCCCGTTGCCGGGAGCGCCGTTCTCGATTAAGCAGCCCGAGAGCTGCACCAGCGGTCTTGGATGGCCCCAGGCTGTCTTGCAACAGCCTCGGCCCACCAACTACTCACACAACGATCCGCGCCAGACACGCGCGAAGCGTC
>JANOVJ010000273.1:0-4643 GCA_031417295.1 bacterium
CATGCGGCCCAGCAGCTTGATGCGCGCGATCATCGCGTTCATCACGCCGGGCGGCAGTTGGTACACGGTGTGCATCACGCCGTCGATGCGAAAACGGATCGCGGCCAGCTCGCGCCGCGGCTCCAGATGGATGTCGCTCGCACGCTGGTCGAACGCGTACTGCCACAGCCAATCGACCACCTGCACCACGCCCTGGTCGTTGGCGTCGAGCGGCTTGGTGCTGCGGCCGAGTTCCACCAGTTGCTCGAAGCTCGCGGCCGACACGTTCTCGCCGCTCTTGATGGCCGCGCGCACCGAGCGTGCCAGGGTGTAGAACTCGGTCGTGTAGCGCTGCAGTTCGACCGGGCTGGTCAGCACCAGCTTCACGGTCTTGCGCGTGTGGGCTTCGATCTCGGGCACCCAGGCGGTGTCGAACGGCTCGCAGGTGGCGACGGTCACCTCGTGCGTGCCGACCTGCACCGGCAGCGCGTGGCGGCGTTCGGCGTAGGTGATCGACATCACTTCGGCGACGCGGCCCACATCCACCTTCAACGGGTCGATGCGCAGGTAGGGCACGCCGCTGCGCTGGGCCAGCCACTTCGTCAGCGCCTCGGCGTCGAGCGCGCTGCCGTTGGCCTTGTGCGTGAGGCCGGCGCTGCCCAGGCGCACCAGCGGGTGCTGACGGCTGTCGCCGGAGCCGAAGCGCTGCGTGGTGCGCTCGGCGTCGTCGGCGCTGATCAGGCCGTCCTGGCGCAGCCACTGGAGCAGGCTGCGCCAGGCCAGCGGGCCGGTCGGGGCCGCGGGCTTGTTGGCGCTGGGGGCAGGCTTGTTCATTCGGAGGAGTGGGGCGGCAGCGGAACGCGGATCATGCGCAGCCACTTGCGCGCCGGCAGGCCGTGGCGGGCCTCGATGTTATCGGCACGCGCGGCGAGTTCTGCACGGTCGGGCAGCGCGACGCCGCGCCCGGCGATGACGACGGTGTTGCCTTCGCGCGTCGGCCGCAGGTTCCACACCTGGTGGGCGCCGAAGACGCTGGCGATGCGCTGCACGCTGGCCTCGAAGCTGGCGTGGCGGCCGAACAGGTTGACGCTCATCAGGCCGCCATCCACCAGCACGGCGCGGCAGTGGCGGTAAAAGGCCTCGTCGTCGAGCACCGGCGCGGCGGCGTCGTGGTCGTACAGGTCCACCTGCAGCACCTGCACGGTCTGCAGGTTCGCCGGGTCGGCCACCCAGCGCGCGGCGTCGGCGTTCACCACCGTGAGCAGGCGGTCGTCGGCCGGCAGGCGAAACCACTGGCGGCAGGCGGCGATCACCGACGGATTGATCTCGACCGCTGTGGTGCGCATGCGCAGTACCCGGTGGCAGAAGCGTGTGATCGACGCCGCGCCCATGCCGAGCTGCACCGCATGGCCCTTGCCGATCTCGTTGGCCGGGCGCCACAGCAGCCAGGCCATCATGCGCTGCACGTAGTCGAGCTCGATCGCGTTCGGCTTGGCGATGCGCATGGCGCCCTGGACCCAGGGCGAGTCGAGGTGCAGGTAGCGAACGCCTTCGAACTCGCTCAGAGTTGCGGGCGCGTGTGCGGGTGCGGCCACGGGCGCGCTGGCCGCGCCGTGCGATCGGGTCATGGCCGGCCGCGGCGGCGCTTGACGAAGCACTCGCGCAGCAGCGCGATGCTTTGCCGGCGCTGCCAGTGCCGCACGTGCGCAGCCTGCGTCGGCGGCAGCCGCGCAGCGAGCGTGAGGGCAGAGTCGATCTGCACATAGGCCATCCGCGCCAGCGCCTGCAACTGCTCGTCGTCGCCCTGGCCGCCGTACCAGCGCAGCACCGCGGTCCAGAACGCGGTGGTCACGCGCTCGTGCTCGTCCTCTAGCGCACGCAAACGCGGCAGCATCGTCATCGGGCCAGCGAGGTGGCGCCAGTTCCAGTCGTTGTCGGGCAGGGCATTCAAGTCGGCGAGGATATCGCGCAGCGACACCACCAGCGGCTGTCCGGCCAGGATGCGCGCCTGGTGGCGCGCGTAGACCGCCTGCACCTGCTGCACCCAGGTCTCGGCCAGCGTGTAAAGGATCGCCTCCTTGCCCGAGAAATACTGGTACAGCGAGGCGATATCCACCCCCGCCGCGCGCGCGATGTGGTTGGTCGTCAGCCGTTGCAGGCCATCGCGCTCGAGCAGCGTGCGCGTCGCCTGAAGGATGTGCTCGACGCGTTCGCGCGAGCGCGCCTGCCGCGGCAGGTTGCGGTAGAACGGGCCCGAGTCGTCAGGCATGGCGGTGCGCGCGCCGGGTTACCGTGGTCAGAGCCCCGGCAAAGGCGCCGCCAGAGTGCGCGTCGTTGCCGATGCCGGGTGGATGGCATGGCCGCAGAAGTCGTGGCTGCGCCGTATTGCGCGGCTGCGTCCGTTGGCGGCCAGCGCTGAAACGCTGCGCAGGCCCATCGGCGCGGCCCGGGCAGCGGGCGCCTCGTAGACCACCGTGCCGTCGAGGATCGTCAGTTGCACGGCGGCGGTCAGCAGGCCTTCCGGGGCGATCGTCTCGAGGTCCTGGTCGATCACCACGAAGTCGGCGATCTTGCCGACCTCGATCGAGCCCAGGCTCGTCTCCTGGCGCGTCGCGTAGGCGGCGTTGATGGTGTAGGCGGCAAGCATGTCGTCGAGTGTCACCGCTTCGGCCGCGTTGAGCACCTGGCCGTAGAGCGGATCGCCGACGGTCGGGTTGGTGCGTGTGATGCCGCCATAGGCTGCGGCGAGCGCGGTGTTGGGCATCGGGTCCCCGGGGAACGCGTCGACCGGCCAGTCGCTGCCGCCCACCAGCGTAGCGCCGGCGCGCACCAGGCTGCCCGCCGGGTACATCAGCTTGTGGCGCGCGGGCTGCAGGTAGGGCTGCACGGCGTCGACGGTGTAGACGTCGGGCAAGGCCCAGAAGAGCTGCATGTTGGCGATCACGCCGAGCTCTGCAAAGCGCGCGAAGTCGCCCGGATCGACGATCTGCAGGTGCGAGATCTGGTGCCGGTTGTCGGTCACGCCGTTCTCGTCGCGGGCGTGGGCGTAGGCGTCGAGCACGGCGCGGGTCGTGAAGTCGCCGATCGAGTGCACATGCACGGTGAAGCCCATTGCGTCGAGCCGGGTGACGTAGGCGTTGAGCACGTCCTGCTCGAAGTAGCGTTCGCCGTAGTTGGTGGTTTCGTTGCCGTGGCCGTCGAGGTAGGGGTAGATCATCGCGGCGGTCTGCGTCGGGTACTCGATCACGCCATCGGAGAACAGCTTCACCGCGTTGGCGCGGATCAGCGGGTGGGTGGCAAAGCGCGCGCGGACGGCCGCCAGCCGTGCGTACTCGGCCTCGCTGTCGACGATCTCGGACGCCAGCGTCGCCCGCACGCGCATCTTGAGCTTGCCTGCAGCGGCCAGCCCGGCATAGACGTCCATCACGTCTTCCGAGGCCCAGGCGTCCTGCACCGTGGTGATGCCGCGCGCGCGCGCCAGATCGAGCGCCTGCTGGGTCAGCGCCATGCGCTCGGCGAGCGACAGCGGCGGCACGAGGGCGGCAACCAGGCCTTGCGCCGCGTCCTTCAGGAAGCCGGTCGGCGCGCCGCCCGCGTCACGCTCGATCTTCCCGCCGGCGGGGTCGGGCGTGGCGGCGGTGATGCCGGCGAGTTGCAGCGCCTTGTGGTTGGCCCAGGCTGTGTGGCCATCGATGCCGCTCATCAGGATCGGGCGCGTGGTGCTGATGGTGTCGAGGTCGTTCGCGGTGGCGACGAAGTTGGCCGGGTTCACGTTGACGACCTGGATCCACTTGTCGGCCGCCGGGTTCACCTCGGCATCCACGCAGGCCTGGATGCGCGGCAGGATCTCGGCGATGGTGAGCGTCTCGCCGTCCATGCTGCACTGGGCCAGCCGCTCGGCGCCGAGCACCGGATGGATGTGGGCGTCGATGAAGCCGGGCAGCAGCGTGCGGCCGTTGAGCTCGACCACCTTGGTGCCGGCGCCGATGTAGCCCGCCATCTCGGCGTCGCTGCCCACGGCGACGATGCGGTTGCCGTAGACGGCCACCGCACTGGCGATGTGGCGGTCGGCGTCCATCGTCATCACCTTGCCGCCGCGAAGCACCAGCGTCGCGGGCGAGGATTCCACGCCGTCGCCGCAACTCGCCAGGCCGGCCAGCGCCGCCGCGGCGGCGAGAGCGGCCCACAGGCCCTTGATCGAACGGTTTCTCATCGTGACTCCAAAACACCAGTAAATGTTGATGTTGTGGATTCTCGCTGCCCGACAAGCGGCGGCGTGCTCTGGTTAACCCGTGGCTCGCGTCATGCCAGGCCGTGGGCCAGAAATGCCGCCCGCCACGCGTCGAGCTTGCGTTCGAACGACCAGCTTGCATTGGCCGGGCTCGTCGAAGGCAGGCGCACCACCGGCACGCCGAGCGCGGCCGTGACGCCCATGCTGCGCGCCGATTCGGCGCCGTTGTGGGCCACGGCCTGTAGCGTTGGCGCGCGGCGGCGCAGGCTCGCCAGGTCGTTCAACTCGGCCGCCTCGATCGCGCTGTCGAGGCTGCCTTCGCGGCGGCAGCTCGCATACACGTCCCACAGCCCGAGGCCGCGCTCGCGCAGCACGGCGAGCCGGCGCGGGTAGGGCAGGGCGGCGAGGTCGATGCCCCACAGCGCCGACAGCA
>JANOVJ010000274.1:0-7297 GCA_031417295.1 bacterium
GCAAGCTGGATCTTGTGCTCGATCGGGTCGTTGTTGAACTGGTGCGAGATCGAGGTGAACCACCACGAAAAGCGCACCGCCGCCCAGATGCGGCGCAGCGCGGTCTCCGAATAGCGATCCAGCAAATCGCTGCGGCCCTGGTGGTAGAACGCGATCAACGCCGTCGACAGATAGTGCACGTCCGACGCCGCCAGGTTCAGCCCCTTGGCGCCGGTGGGCGGCACGATGTGCCCGGCGTCGCCGACCAGGAACAGGCTGCCGAAACGCAGCGGCTCGGCGACGAAGCTGCGCAGCGGCGCGATGCTCTTCTCGATCGCCGGGCCGGTCACCATCGCCGCGGCGAACTGCTGCGGCAGGCGGCTGCGAATCTCGTCCCAGAAGCGCGCGTCGGGCCAGTCTTCGACCTTCTCGTCCAGCCCCACCTGCACGTAGTAGCGGCTGCGCGTTTGCGAGCGCATCGAGCACAGCGCGAAGCCGCGCCGGTGGTTCGAGTAGATCAACTCGTCGTGCACCGGCGGCGTGTCGGCGAGCAGGCCGAGCCAGCCGAACGGATAGAGCTTCTCGTACTCGGTGATGCGCTCGCGCGGCACCGCGGCACGCGCCGCGCCGTGGAAGCCGTCGCAGCCGGCGATGTAGTCGCAACGCAGCTTTTGCGGCTGGCCGTTCTTCACGAACTCCAGCACCGGCCGGCCTTCGAGAAAGCCGGTCGGGTGCATGTCGCGGGCCTGGAACACGACCGTGATGTTGGTGTCTTTCAGCACCACGTCGTAGAGGTCGCGCGTCAGCTCGGTCTGGCCATACACCATCACCTGCTTTCCGCCGCTGTGCGCCGCCAGATCGACCCGTTCGACGCGGTCGTTGAACGTCAGCACCACGCCAGTGTGCGACAGGCCTTCGCGGTCCATGCGCTGGCTGGCCTGGGCCTTGCGCAGCAGTTCCACTGTGCCCTGCTCCAGCACGCCGGCGCGGATGCGCGCTTCCACGTAAGGCCGGTCCTGGCGTTCGAGAACCACGCTTTTGATACCCGCGATGCTGAGCAGCCGCGCCATCAACAGCCCCGAAGGGCCGCCGCCGATGATGCCGACCTGGGTTTGCATGTGATGTCTCCTTCGATGCCGGGTGCGCGCGCCGTTTTTTGTATCGCTAGTGGCCGCTGCTTGCACTCTAGGCGCCGAGGCCGCTGATGGCAGCGGACGAAGCGCCGCCAAAACTTGCACTTTTCACGCAAAATGCAGCGCCATGCCCAGAAGCCCGCAGCGCGCCATTCCCACCTTCGCACTCTACGGCGAACCTGGCGCGCCGGGCGCCGAGCTGCTGCACATCGAGGCCATTCAGTCGCGCAGCGCGCAGTACCAGTGGGAAATCGAAGCCCACGTGCACCGCGGGCTGCACCAGATCGTGTGGCTGCATGCCGGCCCGGCCGAAGTCTGGCTCGACGAGCAGCGGCAGCGCTGCAACGGCCCGCTGGCGATCGTCATTCCAACGGGTGCCGTGCATGCGTTTCGCTTCGCACCCCAGAGCGACGGCCAGGTGCTGACCTTGTCGCCGGGCCTGCTGGTCGAAGGCGATTCGCCGGCCGTGGGCGACGCGCTGCGGGCGCTGTTTTCCAGGTCGCAGATGCTGCGCCTCACTGCGGGCGAAGAGGCCGCCCAGCGGATCGAGGGCCTGTTCCATGAACTGGCGGCCGAGTGCCGCGCGCCGGGCCCGGCCGGCACGCCGGTGCCGCTGTGGCTGGCGCGGGCGCTGGTGTGGCGGCTTGCACAAATCAGCCGGCAGCAGCAACAGCAGCAGCACGATCGCGGCCTGGCCGGGCGGGCGCATCAGCCTCTGTTCACCCGCTTCGTGGTGCTGGTGGAAGCGCACTTCCTTGAGCACTGGCCGCTGTCGCGCTACGCGTCGCGCCTGGGCCTGACGGCCGAGCGGCTGAACCGCCTGGTGCGCGCCGAGACCGACCGCAATGCGCTGGCGTGGGTCCATGCGCGGCTGGCACGCGAGGCCTGCCGGCGCGTGGTCTACGTCGCCGCGCCGATCTCGTCACTGGCCGCCGAACTCGGCTTCGACGACCCGGCCTACTTCTGCCGCTTCTTCAAGCGCCACACCGGCCACAGCCCGCGGGCGTATCGGTTGGCGCACGCGACGGGTTTGGCGCAGCGATAGTGCCGCGCGAGCCCCCGACGGGCCGGGGCACACGCTTGCGGACCTCACAGTTGCTCGAGCTCGCCCCGCCGAGCCAGCAACAGGTCGCGAAAGTTCTGCGCCGCCGGCGACAGCGAGCGGTCGGCGTGGAACAGCAGCGAGACCTCGCGCTTGATGACCGGGCCGGTCACCTTCCTGATGCCGAGCCCGAGCGACTGCGCGAGCCGCGACATCGCTGAGGTCATCACCGCGATCCCGAGCCCGCCCTCGACCATGCCGAGGATCGTCAGCGGCAGCGCCACCTCGTAGTTGCGCGTCAGCACGATGCCTTCGCGGGCGAGCGCGAAGTCGAGTTGTTCGCGCACCGCATTACCGGGCGGCGGGCCGATCAGCGGCACGTCCTTCAGGTCGCGCCAGGTCAGCTCGCGCCGACGCGCCATCGGGTGGTCGGCCGGCATCACGGCGACGAACACGTCGGTGATCAGCGGCCGGGCCGAGATGTCGTGCTCTGAAGCCGTTGCCGACCCGAGCCCGAAATCGACCTCCCCGGTGCGCACCTTCTCCAGCACCTCGTGCTCGGTCACGTCGAACAGGTTGACCTTCACGCCGGGGTACTCGATGCCGTACTGGCGGATCATCCGCGGCAGCATCAGTGCCGCCTGCAGCGACGCGGCTGCGATCGACACCCGGCCGCGGCCCAGCGTGCGCAGTTCGTTGGAGCTGCCGATCACGCTGTCGAGGTCGGCCATCGCCTTGCGCGCCAGCGGCAGGATCTCGGCCCCGGCATGCGTGAGCCGCAGCATTCGCGTGTGGCGGTCGAACAGGCGTAGGCCAAGGTTGGTTTCCAGCTCGCGCACCAGCGTGCTCACCGACGACTGCGACAGGTCGAGCCGCTCGGCGGCGCGCGTGAAGTGCTGGGCCTCGGCCACGGCGATGAAGGCGCGCAATTGGCGCAGGGTGACATTCATGCTCTATCTCGATGAATTTATACGAGTATGCCCGTTCACCGATGGGACTGGAAGTGCCACGATGCCACCGCGCAGGCTTGATGCCCGCCGTCCACCCACCGGAGACCGACATGATTTCACGCCCATTCGCCCAGCGATCGCGCTGGTTGCTCGCGGCCCTGCTGTTCGTTGCTTCGGCCGCGGCGCAGGCGCAGGACAAGGTGACCGCCATCACGACCTGGTTCGCCCAGGCCGAGCATGGCGGCCTGTACCAGGCGGTAGCGACCGGCATCTACAAGAAGCACGGCCTCGACGTGACGATCAAGATGGGCGGGCCGCAGGTCAACGGCGTGCAGTTGCTGCTGGCGGGCCAGGCCGAGTTCATCATGAACTACGACTTCGCGGTGCTTCAGGGCGTGGAGAAGGGCTTCCCGCTCGTCACCGTGGCGGCGCCGTTCCAGTTCGACCTGCAGGGCATCATGACCCACGACGACGTGCCCAACCTGGCCTCGCTCAAGGGCAAGACGATCCTCGTCGCCGGCACCGGCACCACCTACTGGTGGCCGTGGTTCAAGAAGAAATACGGCTACACCGACGAGCAGATGCGGCCCTACACCTTCAACCTGCAGCCGTTCTTCGCCGACCCGAACATTGCGCAGCAGGCGTTCCCGTCGTCCGAGCCCTACCAGGCCGAACAGAAAGGCGTGAAGGCGAACTTCTTCATGCTCTCCAGCGAAGGCTACCCGCCCTACACGCAGGCGATCACGACGACGCAGAAGATGGTGGCCGAGCGGCCCGACGTGGTGGCGCGCTTCGTGAAAGCGACGATCGAGGGCTGGAAGAGCTTCATGGAGAATCCCGCGCCGGCGGCCGAGCTGATCAAGAGAGACAACCCGAACATGACCGACGGCCAGATCGCGTTCGGGGTCAAGCGGTTGAAAGAATTGCAGGTCGTGAGCGGTGGCGACGCGGCCAAGCTGGGCATCGGCACGATGAGCGACGAGCGCTGGAAGAAGACGGCTGAATTCATGGTCGCCGCCGGCCTGCTCAAGCCCGAGACCGACTGGCGCAAGGCCTACACGACGCAGTTCGTCAAAGACGTGAAGGTGATGCCGTGAGCGCGTATGCGGCAACAGCAGGGAGCACGACGATGAAGCGCGAAATTGACCCCTCGACCCTCGCCGCCGCGACGCGGCAGTTCAGCGGCGACGCCGATGCGCCAACGGTGCTCGAAGCCGACCGCGTCGAGAAGACCTACCCCAACGGCACGCACGCGCTCAGCGACACCAGCGTGCGGATCCGCCGCGGCGAGTTCGTCTCGCTGCTCGGGCCGTCGGGCTGCGGCAAGAGCACCTTGCTGAAGATGTTCGCCGGGCTGGAGGCGCCGTCGTCGGGCCGGGTCGTGCTGCACGACGGCCACGACGCCGCCGGCCGCGCCAGCGGCCACCGCTCGATGGCGATGGTGTTCCAGGAGGCAACGCTGATGCCCTGGGCTCGCGTCGCCGAGAATGTGCGCCTGCCGCTCGATCTGGCCGGCATGCCGCGCGCGCAGAGCGAGCCGCGCATCCGCGAGTCGCTGGAGCTGGTGGGGCTGGACAAGTTCTCCAACGCCTACCCGCGCGAGCTTTCGGGCGGGATGCAGATGCGGGCCTCGATCGCCCGCGCACTCGCTGTGCAGCCGAGCATCCTGCTGATGGACGAACCCTTCGGCGCGCTCGACGAGTTCACTCGCAACCGGCTGGACAGCGACCTGCACAAATTGTGGGAGCAGCGCCGCTTCACAGTGGTGTTCGTGACCCACAGCATCTACGAGGCGGTGTTCCTGTCGAGCCGTGTGGTCGTGATGGGCGCACGGCCGGGCCGGGTGATTGCCGACGTGGCGATAGCCGCGCCCGCCGGGCGCGACGACAGCTACCGCGTCTCGGCACCGTTCATCGAGAACTGCCGCGTCCTGTCCGAACATCTGGTGCGCGCCAACCGCGGCGAGCACTGAACCAAGGGCCTCCATGATGAGTACCACCGCCATGACCACTCCCATCGTCGGCGCATCGCCGGGCCTGCTGACCAACCCGACCGTGGTGCGCATCCTCGCGCCGGCCGCACTCGGCGTGCTGCTGCTGGCCGTCTGGCAAGGCCTGTGCGTCTGGCTCCAGGTGCCGACCTACCTGGTGCCGACGCCAACCGAGATCGGGCGCACGCTGGTCGAAGACTGGGCGCTGCTGACAGCGTCGCTGATGACGACGCTGAAGATCACCTTCCTCGCCTTCGCACTCGCCGTGGTGCTCGGCGTCGCGGCGGCGTTTTTGTTCGTGCAGAGCCGGATCATGGAAGTCAGCCTGTTCCCGTATGCGATCGTGCTGCAGGTGACGCCGATCGTCGCCATCGCGCCGCTGATCATCATCTGGGTCAAGGACCCGCTGCCGGCGATGGTGATCTGCGCCACGCTGGTCGCGCTGTTCCCGATCATCTCGAACACCATCCTTGGCCTGCGCAGCGTGAACCCGGGGTTGTTGAACCTGTTCCGCCTCAACCGCGCGACGCGCTGGCAGACGCTGCGCCGGCTGCGCATCCCGAGCGCGCTGCCGTACTTCTTCGGCGGCCTGCGCATCAGCAGCGGGCTGGCGCTGATCGGCGCGGTGGTGGCCGAGTTCGTGGCCGGCACCGGCGGCACCTCGTCGGGCCTGGCCTATCAGATCCTGCAGGCCGGCTTCCAGCTCAACATCCCGCGCCTGTTCGCGGCGCTGTTCCTGATCACGGTGACCGGCATCGTGCTCTTCAGCGCGATGGCGATGCTGTCGAAGTGGGCGCTCGGCGGCTGGCATGAAAGCGAGATGAATTGAGCGCCGCCCGCGAGACGCCCGGCCGCCTGCTGATCCGCAATGCCGCGGCGGTGCTCACCGGCCTGGCCGGCGCCGCGGCGCGCAGCCCGGCCAGCGATCTGCGCATCGAAGCCGGCGTCATCACCGAGACGGGCCGCTCGCTCGCGCCGCTGCCGGGCGAGCGCGTGCTCGACGCCAGCGACTGCGTCGTCTACCCAGGCTGGGTGAACACGCACCACCATCTGTTCCAGTCGCTGCTGAAGGGCGTGCCGAGCGGCATCGACGCGACGTTGACGCCCTGGCTCAAGGCCGTGCCCTACGCCTACCGCGGCGCGTTCGACGAGGCCATGCTGCGCCTGGCGGCGCGGATCGGCCTGGTCGAGTTGCTGCGCTCCGGCTGCACCACAGTGGCCGACCACCACTACATCTACTACCCCGGCATGGGCTTCGACCCGTCGGAAATCTTGTTCGACGAGGCGCGCAAGCTCGGCATGCGCTTCATGCTGCTGCGCGGCGGCGCGACGCAGACGCGCGACGCCGAGGCCGACAGCCCGGCGCATCTGCGGCCGGAGTCGCTGGACGCGATGCTCGCCGCTGTCGAACGCACAGCGCAGCGCTTCCACCAGCGCGGGCCGCGCGCGCTGACGCGGGTCGCAATGGCGCCGACGACGATCACGGTCTCGCTGCGGCGCGATGAACTCAAGCCCATCGCCCGCGCCGCGCGCGCGATGGGCATTCCGCTGCACTCGCACCTGTCGGAAACGGTGAGCTACATCGAGCATTGCCGCGAGGCCTTCGGGATGCTGCCTCTCGAGGTCGCGGCCGAACACGAGTGGTTGGGGCCTGACGTCTGGTTCGCTCACCTGGTGCACCTGTCGGAATCCGAACGCCGGCTGATCGCCGACAGCGGCACCGGCATCGCGCACTGCCCGCAAAGCAACGGCCGCCTCGGCAGCGGCGTCGCCCCGGCGCCCGACCTTGACCGCCGCGGCGTACCGGTCTCGATCGGCGTCGACGGCGCGGCGTCGAACGAGGCGGCCGACATGCTGAGTGAAGTCCACCACGCCTGGTTGATGCACCGCGCCCACGCCGGTGCCGCGTCGCGCGCACGGCCCGAAGGTGGGGGCGAGGCCGGCGCCGACGCGGTGAGCGTCGAGCAGATCGTTCGCTGGGGAACGGCCGGCGGCGCCCGCGTGCTCGGCTTCGACGGCGTGGGCACGCTGGCCGTCGGGCAGGCGGCCGACCTGGCTGTCTACGACCTCGACGACCCGCGCTACTTCGGCCTTCACGACCCGGCCCTCGGGCCGGTCATCAGTGGTGCGCGTCCGCGGCTGAAATGGCTGCTGGCAGAAGGAAAAGTAATTGTCGAGGACGACGCGATCCCAGGGCTCGACC
>JANOVJ010000275.1:0-6664 GCA_031417295.1 bacterium
CGGTGGCCAGCCCGCCTTCCGCGGTTTGCGCCAGCGAGATGCCGTCGTTGGCGTTGCGGATCGCGACATTGATGCCGCGAATCTGCGCGTTCATCCGGTCGGCGATGGCCAGGCCGGCGGCGTCGTCCTTGGCCGAGTTGATACGCAGGCCGGACGAGAGGCGCTGCATCGACGTCGCCAGCGACATCTGCGAGGTGTTGAGGTTGCGCTGCGCGTTCAGCGAGTTCACATTGGTATTGATCGTTTGCGGCATGGTAAATAAAGCTCCTTAGGGTTGATGACTTCCCGGCCTGGCTGCCGGCGTTACATACAGTGCTGCAACGGCGAACCGCCGCAACACCGTTGTTTGCCTGTGGAAGCGACATGTCGCCTCCACCGGCTCCGCCCGCGCCAGTCAACCGGAAAGTCTTGCAGCGCCAGCGCTGCTCCACCATCGGCCGGCTAACCGGACCACGACCCTCAAAACTTCGGGTGCGTTGGTGGGCATATCGGAGCGGCCGCCGCGCGACTTGAGAGAAAAAAATACATCCCGTTGCGCAAGCGCTGGCCATCGGGCCCGGCGCGCTCCGCGGAACAATGCGGCGCGTGGCCTGCTTTTCATGCCTTCGGCGGGCCGGCGGCGGCGCACCGGACACGCACAATCCAGCGATGCTTCGAACCGCCCTGGTGATGATCGCGCGCAACGAGGCGCGCTGCATCGCGCGCTGCCTGGACAGTGCACGGCCCTGGGTCGACGAGATGATCGTGCTCGACACCGGCTCGACCGACGAGACACCGGCGCTCGCCGCACGCTGTGGGGCGCGAGTCCACCATGCGGCCTGGCCAGACGACTTCGCCGCCGCGCGCAACGCCGCGCTGGCGCTGACCGACGCCGACTGGCGCCTGGTGCTCGACGCCGACGAATGGATCGCCAGCGGCGCGTCGTTGCTGCCGGCCTTGCGCGGGGAGGGCGAGTGCTTCATCGGCCAGCTCTGCGTCACCAGCCTGCTCGACGGCACGGCTGGCGACGAGGCGCCGAGCTGGCTGCCGCGCCTGCTGCCGCGCGGCGTGGGCTACGTCGGGCGGATCCACGAGCAGCCCGACTCGACCCTGCCGCGGCGCCGCCTCGGCCTCGTGATCGGGCACGACGGCTACCTGGCGCCCCAGCGCGACGCGAAGGCCGGGCGCAACGAGCGGCTGTTGCGGCTGGCCCTGGCCGAGGCGCCAGGCGACGCCTATCTTCACTACCAGCTCGCGAAGGACCTGGAACTCCGCGGCCATTTCGATGCGGCAGCGCCGCACTATGCGCAGGCCGCCGATGGCGTCGAGGCGCAGGCCGGCTGGCGCCACGACCTGGTGTTGCGGCAACTCTTCACGCTGAAGAAGTTGCGCGCGTTCGAGCCCGCGCTGGCGCTGGCCGAGGCCGAGATGGCGCACTGGCCCCACTCGCCCGACTTCTTCTTCACGCTCGGTGACCTGTTGCTCGACTGGGCGGCCAGCGAGCCGGCGCGCGCCGCTGAGCTGCTGCCGATGATCGAGTCGAGCTGGCGCCAGGCGCTGGCGATCGGCGAGCAGCCCGGGTTGCAAGACACGGTGCGCGGCCGCGGCAGCTATCTCGCCGCGCACAACCTGGCGGTGTTTCACTCAAGCCTCGGGCATGAGACAGAGGCGCGGGCGTGGACGGCGCAGGCGCAGCAGATGCGCGAGGCGGCGACGAGGCTCACGCTGCCGCACCGGGGCTGAGAGGGCGCCGCGGCGCCTACGAACTGGCCGGTTCCGAGGGTGCATTTCCGGCGCTCGCCGCACCGGCTCGCTCGCTACGCTTGCCAACCATCATCACCACTGCACGCTGGTTCGGCTGCGCTTTCATCGCGCCGCACCGGCTCCGCATCCCATGGCCCTTGCCCTGCCTCACCCCGCGAACCCGCGCACGGCGTTGCCGTCTTCGCAGCGCAGCCGTGCCTACCGCCAGTGGCAGAAGGGGCAGGGCCATGCCGAGCGCGAGCAGTGGCCTTACGCTGCCACGGCGTTCGAGCAGGCAAGCACGCTCGACGCCGATGTGGCCTATGCGCTGGCCGCGGCGCACGCGCTGATCAAGGCCGGCCGCACCGCCGAGGCCTTGCAACGGGCGCGCCAGGTGCGCCTGAATTGCCCGCACGAGAGCCTGGCCTACACCCTCGAATCGCGTGCGCTGCTGTCGCTCGGGCGGGCCGAGGAGTCGGTGCAGTGCCTGGAGCAACTGCCGGCCGGCGTGGCCCGCGACCACGACCACTGGGTCTCGCTGGCGGTCTCGCTGCAACGCTCGCAGCGCCATGCCGATGCCATTCCCGCGTTCATGAATGCGCTCGCTTTCAAGCTCGACGACGCGGTGTCGCACTTCCGGCTCGGCATGTCGTTCAAGGAGCTGGGCATGAAGTCGCAGGCCGGCGAATGCGTGCGCACCGCGCTGCTGCTCGGCCTGGGCACGAGCGACCTGGCCGCGCGCGGCCAACTCGCCTTTCTCGACCGCGAGGCCTGCGACTGGCGCGCCGCTGATGAAACGCTGGCCGAGCTGCGCCTGGCCGTGCAGGCCGCACCCGACGGCGTGGCGCTGGAGACCGGCCCGTTCCCGCACGCGGTGCTGGTGGCCGACCCGCTGGAGCAATTGAAGGTGGCCCGCCACTACGCCCTGCATGTGGAGCGCAGCGTGCGCCCGCTGCCGCGCCGCGTGGCGCGGGCCCATGCCGGCCGGCTGCGCGTGGCCTACCTCTCGGCCGACTTTCATCAGCACGCCACCAGCCAGCTGATGGCGCAGATGCTCGAATGCCACGACCGCAGCGGGTTCGAGGTCACACTGCTCTCGACCGGGCCCGACGACGGCAGCCCGATGCGCCAGCGCATCGTGGCCGCCTGCGAGCACTTCGAGAACCTGCGCGGACAAAGCTTCGAGGCCATCGCGCAGCGCGTGCGCACGCTCGGCATCGACCTCCTGGTCGATCTGAAAGGCGCGACCCACGACACCCTGCTGCCCGTGCTCGCCCGGCGTCCCGCGCCACTGCAGGTGACCTGGCTCGGCTTCCCGGGCACCACCGGCGCGCCGTTCATCGACTACATCGTGGGCGACCGCATCGTCACGCCGCTGTCGTCGGCGCAACACTTCGGCGAAAAGATCGCCCAGTTGCCGCATTGCTACCAGCCGAACGACGCCGCGCGCGCGCTGCCGCGCGAGTCGAGCCGCGCTGAATGGGGCGTGCCGGACGGCGCGGTGTTGTTGTGCGCGTTCCACCAGTCGTACAAGATTTCGGAAGCGGTTTTCGACCTCTGGTGCGTGCTGCTGCACCAGCGCCCCGACGCGGTGCTCTGGTTGCTGCGCTGGAACGCCAACGTGCAGGCGACGCTCACTGCCGCGGCGCAGGCGCGCGGCATCGGCCCGGAGCGGCTGTTCTTTGCGCCACTGGTGCCGCTGGCCGACCACCTGAGCCGGCTCGCCTGCGCCGACATTTATCTCGACGCCTGGCCGTGCAACGCACACACCACGGCCGGCGAGGCGCTGTGGGCCGGCGTGCCGGTGGTCACGCTCAAGGGCGAGACATTCGCCCAACGCGTGGCGGCGAGCCTGCTGCATCAGGTGGGCCTTGACGAGTGGGTTTGCGTCGATCCTGAAAGCTACCGAGCGCAAGTCCTCGCACTCGCCGGCGATGCGCCACGCCGGGACGCGATCCGCCAGCATCTGCGTGCGCAGCGCAGCGCGAGCCCGCTGTTCGACGGGGCGCGTTTCGCGCGCGATCTGGAGCAGCTCTACCTGCGCATGTGGCAGCGCGCGACGAGCGGCGCGGCACCCGATCATCTGGAAGCCGCCGCATGAAGGCCGTGATCCTGGCCGGTGGCCTGGGCACGCGGCTCGCCGAGGAAACGACGGTGCGGCCGAAGCCGATGGTCGAGGTCGGCGGCAAGCCGGTGCTGTGGCACATCCTGAAGAGCTATTCGCAGCACGGCATCAACGACTTCATCATCTGCCTCGGCTACCGCGGCTACGTGATCAAGGAGTACTTCGCGAACTACTTTCTCCACATGTCGGACGTGACCTTCGACCTGGCCGAGAACCGGATGGAAGTCTGCCACCGCCACTGCGAGCCGTGGCGCGTCACGCTGGTCGATACCGGCGACCAGACGCAGACCGGCGGGCGGCTGCGCCGCGTGCGCGACTACCTCGACGGCAGCGAGCCGTTCTGCTTCACCTACGGCGACGGCCTGGCCGACGTGGACATCGGCGCGCTCGTGGCCTTCCACCGCCAGCAAAAGCGCCTGGCCACGCTGACGGCGGTGCAACCGGCCGGGCGCTTCGGCGCGATCGACATCGAGAACCAGCGCATCACCCGCTTCGAGGAAAAGCCGCACGGCGACGGGAGCTGGATCAACGGCGGCTTCTTCGTGCTGCAACCGCAGGCGCTGAAGTACATCGAAAGCGACGCCACGGTGTGGGAGCGCGAGCCGCTGGAGCAGCTGGCGCTCGACGGCGAACTCTCGGCCTTCACCCACCGCGGCTTCTGGCAGCCGATGGACACGCTGCGCGACAAGATGAAACTCGAAGAGCTGTGGAACGCCGGCCGCGCGCCGTGGAAGACCTGGTCTTGAACCGACTCTTCGGCAGCGCCTACGCGGGCCGCCGCGTGCTCGTCACCGGTCACACCGGCTTCAAGGGCTCGTGGCTCACGCTGTGGCTGCAGGCGCTCGGCGCGCGCGTGTTTGGGTTGGCGCTGCCGGCCGCGACGGCGCCCAGCCATCACACCCTGCTCGGCACCCGCATCGACGCGGCGTTGATCGATCTGCGCGACGCGGCAGCGGTGGCCGATGCAGTGCGCCGCTTCGAGCCCGAAGTCGTGTTCCACCTCGCCGCGCAACCGCTGGTGCGGCGCAGCTACCTGGAGCCGGCCGCCACCTTCGACATCAACGTGATGGGCCTCGTGAACGTTCTCGAAGCGGTGCGCGCCGCGCCGAGCGTGCGAGTGGTCGTCAACGCCACCAGCGACAAGTGCTACGCCAACCGGCAGACGCGCATCGGCTACCGCGAGGGCGACGCGCTCGGCGGGCACGACCCGTACAGCGCCTCCAAGGCCTGCGCCGAGATGGTCTCGGCCAGCTACCGGGCGAGCTTTCTGGCTGAGGGCGAGGGCGGCCAACGCGGCGTTGCGCTGGCCACCGCGCGCGCCGGCAACGTGATCGGTGGCGGCGACTGGTCGGAAGACCGGCTGCTGCCCGACCTGGTGCGCGCCGCCACGGCCGGCCGCGTGACGGCGCTGCGCAATCCCGACGCGACGCGGCCGTGGCAGCACGTGCTTGAGCCGCTCGCCGGCTACCTGCTGCTCGGCCAGCGCCTGCTCGCCGATCCGGCGGCGTGCGCGCAGGCCTGGAACTTCGGCCCCGATTCGGACGGCCACGC
Organism: bacterium; assembly: GCA_031417295.1. Classification (GTDB taxonomy): domain Bacteria; phylum Pseudomonadota; class Gammaproteobacteria; order Burkholderiales; family Burkholderiaceae_C; genus CAIKUF01. The sequence continues at coordinate 5,399 of JANOVJ010000275.1, forward strand.
CACGGTGGGCGAGGTGGTTCGCGCGTTCGCTACGCACTGGCCATCGGTGCGCCACGAGACCGACGCAGCGCCCCAGCCGCACGAGGCGGCGCTGCTGCACCTCGACTGCGCGCAGGCCCGCGAGCAATTGCAATGGCGCCCGGTCTGGAGCCGCGCGACGACGATCGCACGCACCGCGCGCTGGTACCGTGCGCATCACGAGCGCGGCGAGTTGCTGAGCCGGGACGACCTGGCGGGCTACGTCGCCGCCGCGCGCGTGGCCGGCCTGGCGTGGGCCGCATGAAGCTGCTCGGCACGCCGCTCGCCGGCCTTTGGGTCATCGAGACCGCGCCGCGTGGCGATGCGCGTGGGCGCCTGACGCGCCTGTTCTGCGCCGACGCCTTCGCGGCCGTGCGGCCCGGCCTGCGCTTCGTGCAGGTCAACCACAGCATCACCGCACTGCGCGGCACGGTGCGCGGCCTGCACTGGCAGCGCGCGCCGCAGGCCGAAGCCAAGCTGATCCGCTGCCTGCGCGGTAGCGTGTTCGACGTGGCGGTCGATCTGCGGCCGGGTTCGCCGACCCATGGCCGGTGGCACGGCGTCGAACTCTCGGAGCACAACGAACGCGAGGTCTTCATCCCCGAAGGCTGTGCCCACGGCTTCCAGGCGCTGAGCGACGACGCGCATCTGCTGTACCAGCACACCGCGCCGCACGCACCCGCATGCGAAGCCGGGCTGCGCTACGACGATCCCGACCTGGCCATTGCCTGGCCGCTGCCGGTGGCGCTGGTGTCTGCGCGCGACCTGGGCCACCCGCTGCTGCGCGAGATCGCCGTCGATCGAGGAGTGCCCGCATAAACTGCCGCCATTGCCACGCGCCGCTGGCCGATGTGTTCATCGACCTTGGCGCCGCGCCGCCGTCGAATGCGTTCCTGCGCGCGCAGGACCTGGTGCAGCCCGAGCTTCACTTCCCGCTCAAGGTCTACACCTGCCACGAGTGCCTGCTGGTGCAGGTCGATGAAGTGCAGCGCCACGACGCGCTGTTCAGCGCCGACTACGTCTACTTCTCGTCCTTCTCGGCCTCGTGGCTGGCGCACGCGCAGCGCTATGTGGGCGAAGCGGTCGAGCGCCTCGCACTCGATGCGAATTCGCTGGTGATGGAAGTGGCCTCCAACGACGGCTACCTGCTGCAGTACGTGCAAGCGCGCGGCATTCCCTGCGTCGGCATCGAGCCGACGGCGGGCACGGCGCAGGTGGCGCGCGCGAAGGGCATCGAAAGCATCGAGC
>JANOVJ010000276.1:0-13903 GCA_031417295.1 bacterium
GTCGCAGATCCAGACCTTTCTGGCGCGCTGGCTGCCGGCCTTCGTGCAAGACCAGCGCAGTTACCTGACGGTGGCCATCGGCTGCACCGGCGGCCAGCATCGTTCGGTGTACTTTGCCGAGACGCTGGCGGGCCTGTTCGCGGCGCACGCCGCGACGCTGGTGCGCCACCGCGAGCTGGACGCGCGCGATGCCTAGTGGCGCCCCCAAGACGCCTGCGGCGTCGCCCCCCCAAGGGGGATCTCAGTCGGCTTGGGGCGGCCCGGCGCCGACTGAGCCGGAACTGCCGCTGTTCCCGCTGAAAAGCGTTCTGTTCCCGGGTGGCCTGCTCGGCCTGAAGATCTTCGAGGCGCGTTACCTCGACCTCGTCAGCACCTGCCTCAGAGAGCGGCGCTCGTTTGGCGTGGTGGCGCTGCGCAGTGGCACCGAGGCGCGCGAGAAGCCGGGCGAAAAAGTCGAATTCGAGGCCATCGGCACTGAAGTCGAACTGCTCGACGTCGACAGCGCCCAGCCCGGCATCCTGCTGCTGCGCTGCCGCGGCACGCACCGCTTCAGCCTGAACGCGCAGCGGCAACAGGCCGATGGCCTGTGGACCGCGCAAACCAGCGCCGTACCCGATGACGAAGACACGGCGCCCACCGAGGCCTTGATCGAGACCGTGCGCGGCTTGGCCGAGGCGATGGCCGCACTGAAGAAACAGGGCGCGGAGCCGTTCCTGGAGCCGCACCGGTTCGACAGCGCCGGCTGGGTGGCCAACCGCTGGTGCGAGATCTTGCCGATATCGCTCGCCGCGAAGCAAAAGCTGATGGCGTTGCCCGACGCGCTGGTGAGGCTGGAACTGGTGGATGAGTTCCTGCGCGGAAAGGGCTTCGTTTCGTAAGAGCGCCCCTAGGACGCCGCCTTGCGGCGCCCGTCCCCCGTGGGGATTTGAGTCAAGTGGCAAAGCCACATTGACTCAAGCGCCCGTCGCCAGCAACCGCCGCAGCGGCGCCGGCAGGGCCACGCCGGCAAGCTCTGAGCGCATGACCCAGCGCCCGGCGCCGAGCGCGGCGGCCTCGGGCTTGCGCGACAAGGCCGCGCGCCGCGGGTGCAGCGTCCAGTCGAAATGGGTCAGCGCATGTTGGATCGTCGGCACCGCTTCGAGCCGCGCGCCCACCGCCGCGGCGGCTGCCGCGAGTGAGGGCTCGTCGTCATGCAGCGGCAGCGTCCACAACCCGGCCCAGACGCCCCGCTCGGGCCGCTGCTGCAACCACACCCGACCGCGCCATTCCAGCCACAGCCACCAGTTTTCGCGCCGCGTGCGCTTCAACTTGCGCGTCTTCACCGGGTAGCGCTCGGGCGTGCCGCTGCGCTGTGCGCTGCAGCCCGCCGCGACCGGGCAGAGCAGGCAGGCCGGTGCGCGGCTGCTGCACAGCGTGGCGCCGAGATCCATCAGGCCTTGCGTGTAGGCCTCGATGCCGCGCTCGGGCAGCAGCGCGGTGGCCCGGGCCCAGAGCGCACGCTCGGCCGCGGCTTCGGCCAGATCGCCGTCGAAGCCGAGCACGCGGGTCAGCACCCGCTTGACGTTGCCGTCGAGGATCGCCACCCGCTCGCCGAAGCAGAACGCGGCGATCGCTGCGGCCGTCGAGCGGCCGATGCCGGGCAACTGCATCAGTTGCGCACTGCTGCGCGGGAACGCGCCGCCATGCTCGGCAACGACCGCTTGGGCACAGTGGTGCAGGTTGCGCGCGCGGCTGTAGTAGCCGAGGCCGCTCCACAGCGTGAGCACGTCGTCGAGCGACGCCGCGGCCAGCGCCGACACATCGCTGAAGCGTTCGAGGAAGCGCGCGTAGTAGCCGAGCACCGTCGCGACCTGGGTTTGCTGCAGCATGATCTCGGACAGCCAGACGCGGTACGGGTCGCGCGTGTTCTGCCACGGCAACTCGTTGCGCCCGTGGCTGCGCTGCCAGGCGATCACCTGCTCGGCGAAGCCGCCGCCGGTGCTTGGCAAGGTGCTCAGGCGTGGGCCTGCTCGCGCGCGGCGGAAGGCGGCACGGCGCCGGCCGGCGGCATCGTGTCTGACGCCGTGTCTGGCGCCGCGTTTGGCACCGCGCTTGGCACGAGCGCGCCCGGCGGCGGCAGCTTGCGCAGCGCGGCAGCAAGGACGCCCACGCGCAGCAGCAACTGCTGAATCCGCACGTCCTGGGCATCGAGCTCGGCGATGCGCTGTTCGAGCTCGCCGGTGGCCGACTGAACCCGCGCCATCGCCTCGTTGCGGCGCCGGAAGGTGCGCCGACGCTCACCGAGCTGGGTGTCGATCTGCGCCGAGGCGGTCTTGTTCCAGCGCTCGACGTCGACGCTGGCAGATTCGAACACCACCCGCAGTTTGGACAGGAGCATGCGCAGGAACGGGTCCATGAACCGCGCCTGCGACAGGCGCAGCGCGTGGTTGAGGCCGAGGTAGTGAACGTAGCCGCGCTCGATCAGGCCGAGCTCGTCCACGCAGTGCTGAAGGGCCGGCGGCGCGTCGAGCGCGAGGCCGAAGCCGAATTCAGCGTTCAGCCGCGCATGGCTGGCGCTGAGCATGGCGTGGATCTCGTTGCTGCGCGACTGCGCCACGGCCAGCAACCCGCGCAGGCGGGCGCACAACTCGGTGAACGCCTTGCGGGCGTTGAGGTTCAGCAGCGAGGCCCGCATCGAGCGCTGCATCTGGCCCACTTCTTCGCGCAGCCGCTCGCCGGCCAGGCCATCGAGTGCCGCCTTCAGCAGCCGCTGGTGCACTGCGCGCAGGGCGTGCAACTGGACGGTGCATTGCTCGAACTCGGCCACCTCGCCAGACACCCGCCGTTGCGCCGCGCGCAGCCGCTCGCCGCTCTTGCCGCGCAGCCCGCGCAGCTCCAGCACCTGTTCGGCGATCTGGCGCCGCCGTTCGCCCAGCCGCCGTGCGGCCTGGGTCTGCAAGCGGCGGGCCGTGTCGTCGGCGGTGCCTTGCAGCAGGCCGTGGCGCTGCGCCAGCAGATCGGTGCCGAGCGCGGCTTCCAATTCGGGCAGGCGGCTGCGCTGCAGGCCCGGCGCGTCACCCGCAATGCGCGCGGTCAGCGCCTCGCGCGCCGAGAGCGCGAACACGCGCTGCGGCTCGACCGCGAGCGTTTGTGCGGTGGCGTGGCGCTGGGCCTCGATCTGGTTGCCCACCTGGGCCGGCGTGAGCAGAGGGTCGCGCAGGGTGTCGATCTTGTTCAGCACCACGTAGTGCACCAGCGGACGCGAGGCGAGCTGGTCGCGCCAGAGGGCCAGGTCTGAGCGCGTCACGCCGGTGTCGGCGGCGAGCACGAACACCGTGGCATGGGCGCTCGGCAGCAGGCCGAGCGTGAGCTCCGGCTCGACGCCGAGTGCGTTCAGGCCCGGCGTGTCGAGCACCACCAGCCCGCGCTGCAGCAGCGGGTGCGGGTAGTTGATCAGCGCGTGGCGCCAGACCGGGATCTCGACCTGCCCATTGCTGTTCAGTGGCGGGTTGTCGTCGGGCCGCTCGTCGTCCCAGAAGCCGAGTGCGCGCGCCGTTGGCTGCGCCACCCACTGGGTTCGCATGACCTGGGCCACGGCTTCGGCGAGCTGGTCGGCGGCGCGGCCCTTGAGGGCGATGTGGGTCCAGGCGCTGGCGCGCCCGCGGAGCTCGCCGATGTTCGAGTCCTGGTGCCTCGATTCGATCGGCAACAGCGCCAGCGACGGTGGCGCGCCGGCCTCGTAGGCCAGCTCGACCGGGCACATGGTGGTGCGCCCGGGCGCGGCCGGCAGCACCCGCCGCCCGGTATCGGCGAAGAAGAGGGCGTTGATCAGCTCCGACTTGCCGCGCGAGAACTCGGCCACGAAAGCCACCACCACCCTGTCGCTCGCCAAGCGCTGGCCGAGGGAGGTGACGAGCTCGGCGCTGGCAGCGTCAGACAGGTCGTGGTCGGCCAGGAAGCGGCTGAACTCATGGAGCCGTGCCAGCAGGGCGGCGCGCCAGCGACTGAGCGTATCGAGCTGGCCAGCGAGCGAATTCGTCATGCGGGGCGACGCGCCTGTCGTGAGGGTCGTGGCATCGTAGCTCGGCGAGCGGCGGCCCGATGCGCAGCGGTTACATCTGCTCACGGCGTGACGCTGCCACCCTGGCTTTGTGGGCGGCGGCTGGGCAGCCTCTGGGTAACTTCTGGGCAGTTTCTGGCGCGCCAGACGCCTTCGCGGGCGGCGTCAACGGCGCTGGCAGTGCGGGCAAAAGAACGTTGCGCGCTGGGCCTGGACGATCCGCCGCACCGGCTGGGCGCAGCTCAGGCACGGCTCGCCTTCGCGGCCATAGACCCGCGCCTGGTGCTGGAATTCGCCGGCCATGCCGTGGGCGTCGCGAAAGTCGCGCAGGGTCGAGCCGCCCGCCGCAAGGGCGCGCGCCAGCGTGTCGCGCACCGCCACGGCGAGGCGTTCGCAGCGGGGCCGGCTGAGCCGGTCGCTGCGCGTGCGCGGGTCGATGCCGGCCGCGAACAGGGCTTCGCAAGCGTAAATATTGCCCGCGCCGACCACGATCTGGCCCGACAACAGCGCGAGCTTCACCGCCACGCGCCGCCGCTGCAGCCCGGCATGAAGCTGCGCGCCGGTGAAGGCCGCGTCGAAGGGTTCGACGCCCAGCCCCGCGAGCAGCTTGGCCGCCGGGTCGAGGGCCAGGCCCGGCGACCAGACCACGGCGCCGAAGCGGCGCGGGTCGGTCAGGCGCAGCGCGCCTTGCGTGGTGACGAGATCGAAGTGGTCGTGCGCACCAGGCGGCGCCAACCCGGCCGCGAAGTTCAGCGAGCCCGACATGCCCAGATGCAGCAGCAGGCCACCGCGCTCGAGCGGCAGCCAGAGGTACTTGCCGCGCCGGCTCGCCTCGCCCACACGCTGCCCGAGCAGGGTTTCGGCGTCGCAGCCCAGCGGCCAGCGCAGCGGCTTGCCCAGCCGCACGCCGGTCACGCTGGCGCCGCGAATGCGCGGGCCGAAGCTCAGGCGGGTGACTTCGACCTCAGGCAGTTCAGGCATGTGGGAATTATTGCGGACCGGGCGACTCCACCTGCGGCAGGCGGCCAAACACCACACCCTCCCCCCCACTAGAATGAAATGCAGTTTCAGGAGCAACCCGATGCCAGCCCGACCCGTCCGTTCCAAGGTGGCGCCAGCGCTGTTGTGCGTTGCCGCCTGCTTGGCGCTCGCCTCGGGCGCCCGGGCCCAGGACGCTGCGGCGCCCGTGCTCAACTCCGACCTGACCGCGCCCCTTTTCTACCAATTGCTGATCGGCGAGATCGAACTGCGTGACGGCTCGCCCGGCACGGCCTTCGAGGTCGTGCTCGACGCCGCCCGCAAGACGCGCGACGAGCAACTGTTCCGCCGCGCCACCGACATCGCGCTTCAGGCGCGGGCCGGCGACCAGGCGCTGGTGGCGGTTCAGGCCTGGCGCAGCACGCTTCCGGCATCGCTCGATGCGCACCGCTACCAGGTGCAGCTGCTGTTGGCGCTGAACCGGTTGCCCGAGACGGTCGAGCCGTTGCGCTCGCTGATCGAGCTCACGCCCGCGACCGAACGGCCGTTGATGATCGCCGCGTCGCCCCGGTTCTACTCGCGCGCCACCGACCGGCGCGCGGCGGCCGTGGCGCTCGATGATGCGCTCGCAAGCTATGCCGCCGCGCCGGTCACGGCCACCGCGGCCCGGGTCGCGATGGGGCGCGGCTGGCTGGCCGCGCCGGATGCGGCGCGAGCCCTCGAACTGGCTCGAAAAGCGCACCGCGACGACCCGACGGCCGAAGGGCCGGCGCTGCTGGCGCTGGAGCTGATGCAGGGCAACGCGCCGGCCGAGGCCATCGTCACCGGCTTTCTTGCGGCCAAGCCCGACAACACCGCGGTGCGCATGTTCTATGCGCGGGTGCTGGGCTCGTCGCAGCGCCATGCCGACGCGATCGCACAGCTCGAGATCGTGACCCGCAAAGACCCTGCCGCCGCTGCCCCCTGGCTCAGCCTGGGCGCGCTGCACCTGGAGCTGCGCCAGCCCCAGCCGGCGACAGTCGCGTTGCAGAAGTACCTGCAACTCGCCGCGAGCGGCGCCCCGTCGGCTGCGATGCCGGCGCCGGATGCGGCCAATGACGACAACGACGAAGACGCACCGGCTTCCGCCGATGCCGGGCTGATCCAGGCCTACGTGCTGCTGGCCCAGGCGGCCGAGATGCAGGGCGACTTTGCCCAGGCGGAGCGCTGGCTGGCCAAGGTCGACAGCCCGTCGCGGGCGCTGGAAGTGCAGGCGCGCCGCGCGTCGCTGCTGGCGCGGCAGGGCAAGATCGCCGAGGCCCGTGCGCTGATTCGCACGGCGCCCGAGAAGACGCCCGAGGATGCCCGCGCCAAGCTGCTCGCCGAGGCGCAGATCCTGCGCGACGTGAAGCAATGGTCGGAAGCCTATGCGGTGCTGGCGGCAGCCAACGAGAAGTTCCCGAACGACGCCGACCTGCTCTACGAGCAATCGATGCTGGCCGAAAAGCTCGACCGGCTGGCCGACATGGAGCGGCTGCTGCGCCGCGTGATGGCGATCCAGCCCGACTACCACCACGCCTACAACGCACTCGGCTATTCGCTGGCCGAACGCAATCTGCGGCTGGAAGAAGCGCGGACGCTGATCCGCAAGGCACTCGAACTCAAGCCGGGCGAGCCGTTCATCACCGACAGTCTGGGCTGGGTCGAGTACCGGATGGGCAACCGCGACGAGGCGGCGCGCCTGCTCCGCGAAGCCTACAAGTCGCGGCCCGACGCCGAGATTGCGGCGCATCTGGGCGAGGTGCTGTGGGTCAGCGGCGAACGCGACGAAGCCCGGCGCATCCTGCGCGACGCGCGCAGCCGCGACGCCGCGAACGACGTGCTGATCGAGACGCTGGCGCGGCTGCAAGTCGATCTGTGAAGGCGCCGGGGCGTCGCGCAAGCTGGCCGGCGGCGGTTTTCGCGGTGGCGCTTGCTGTCGGCCTCGCCGGTTGCGCTTCGGTTGGCGAGCCGGCAGCGCCCGGCTCGGATGTTCTCGCTGGACGGCTTTCGGTTCGTGTGGATGCGGTTTCCGGCGAATCGGCCCGCACACTCAGCGCCGGTTTCGAGTTGCGTGGCGACGCCGATCGCGGCAGCCTGAACCTGGCCACGCCCTTTGGCACGGTGCTGGCGCAGGCGCGCTGGTCGCCGCAGCAGGTGCTGCTGGTCACGCCCCAAGGCCAGACGCCCTACGCCGACCTGCCGGCGCTGACGCGCGAACTGCTCGGCGAGGCGCTGCCCGTGGCTGCGCTGTTCGACTGGCTGCGCGGCCGGCCCTGGCCCGGTGCCGACAGCCTGGCCACGCAGCCACCCGAGGAGCCCGGCTTCGCGCAGCTCGGCTGGCAGGTCACGCTGGCACGTTTCGACGAAGGCTTCATCGAGGCCCGGCGCAGCGAACCGCCGGTGGTCACGGTGCGGGCGCAGATCGAGCGGCCATGAAGGCCTTGTACGAGTTGCCGGCGCCGGCCAAGTTGAACCTGTTCCTGCACGTTGTCGGCCGCCGTGCCGACGGCTACCACTTGCTGCAATCGGTGTTCGTACTGATCGACTGGTACGACACGCTGCACATCGAGCGCCGCAGCGACGCCCGCCTGGCCCGCCACGACCTGGGCCCCGCCCTGCCCGCCGACGACCTGTGCCTGCGCGCCGCCCGCGCCCTGCAGCGCGAAAGCGGCACCGCGTTCGGCGCCGACATTTCGATCGACAAGCGCCTGCCCTCCGGCGCCGGCATGGGCGGCGGCAGTTCCGACGCCGCGACCACGTTGCTGGCGCTGAACCAGCTCTGGGAGCTGCATTGGCCGCGGCCTCGCCTGCAGGTGCTGGGGCTGGCGCTTGGCGCCGACATCCCGTTCTTCCTCGGCGGCGAGAACGCCTTCGTCGAAGGGATTGGCGAGTTGCTGACGCCGGTGCGCCTGCCGCGACAATGGTTCGCGGTCGCCAAACCGGCCGCCAGCATCGAAACCCGGGCCCTGTTCGGCAGCCCGCTGCTGGTCCGAAACACCGACCCTGTTATAATCAAAAGCTTTCTTGCAGACGCCAGCGCAAGCCATGGGTTTGGCCAGGGCAGCTTCGGGCGCAACGACTTGCAGCCACCGGCGATGAGCCAGTGCGCCGAGATCGCCGAAGCTGCCGCTTGGCTCGAAGCCCGTTTCGGCAACAGCCGGATGACGGGCTCCGGCAGCGCAGTGTTTGCAGGGGCGGGCACAGGGGGAGAACCCACGATGTTGATGCCGGTGGAATGGCCGCCGGGTTGGGTAGTCCGCATGTGCCGCAGCCTGGAGCAGCATCCCTTGCGGGGTTTTGCCCAAGGCTGACAACAGTTGAAGGTCTCGGGCGCAAGCCGGAGACCGGTGTAGGGGAGTCGCCAAGTTGGTTAAGGCATCGGATTTTGATTCCGACATGCGAAGGTTCGAATCCTTCTTCCCCTGCCAAGTTTTCTCGTTCCCGATTTTGCTGATTTCCTGATGCCCCCGATGCGCCCCTGGGGCCGGGCCCTGGTGAAGTAACCCAAGCCTGCGCGCGCAAGGGCTGTCACGGAGTGAACGTGCTTTTCAATACCGTTCTGTTCACCGGCAACGCGAACCCGGCGCTCGCACAAGAGATGGCCACGCACCTGGGCATCGAGCTCGGCCGGGCCTCGGTCGGGCGGTTTTCTGACGGCGAAGTCGACGTTGAAATTCAGCAGAACGTGCGCGCGCGCGACCTGTTCGTCGTCCAGCCCACGTGTGCGCCGACGAACGAGAACCTGATGGAGCTGTGCATCATGGTCGATGCACTCAAGCGCGCCTCGTCGCGCCGCATCACGGCCGTGATCCCGTATTTCGGTTATGCCCGGCAAGACCGCAGGCCGCGCTCGCGGCGGGTGCCGATCAGCGCCAAGGTGGTTGCCAACATGCTCGAAGCCGTGGGCGTCGAGCGCCTGTTGACGATGGACCTGCACGCCGACCAGATCCAGGGCTTCTTCAACATCCCGGTCGACAACATCTACGCCTCGCCGGTGCTGTTGTCCGACCTGAAAAGCAAGAACTACCCCGATCTCGTGGTGGTGTCGCCCGACGTTGGCGGCGTGGTGCGCGCGCGCGCGCTGGCCAAGCAGCTCGGCTGCGACCTGGCCATCATCGACAAGCGGCGCCCGAAGGCCGGCGTGTCCGAGGTGATGCACGTCATTGGCGAAATCGAGGGCCGCAACTGCGTGATCATGGACGACATGATCGACACCGCCGGCACCCTCGTCAAAGCCGCCGAGGTCTTGAAGGAACGCGGCGCGCAGAAAGTCTTCGCCTACTGCACCCACCCCGTTTTCTCGGGCACGGCGGTCGACCGCATTGCGGCATCGCAGATCGACGAGGTCGTGATCACCAACACCATTCCGCTCAACGACCAGGGCCGGGCCTGCGCCAAGATCCGCCAGTTGTCGGTCGCCTTCCTCTTTGCCGAGACGATCCGTCGGATATCCGACGGCGAATCGGTCACTTCGCTGTTCGCGGACCAGAACAACAACTTCTGAGCCGTGGGCAACGCGGGCTGCGCAATCTCGCGCAGCCTGTTCGCGAGTCGCAAGACTCAACCCTTGGGGAGCCTGGTCGCGGGCACCCAGCCATTTGGAGAAATCATGAAATTCACAGCTTTCGAGCGCACCAAGCAGGGGACCGGAGCGAGCCGCCGCCTGCGCCATGCCGCAAAAGTCCCGGGGATCGTTTACGGTGCGGGCACCCCGGCCATGATCGAGCTCGATCACAACGCGCTCTTCTTCGCGCTGAAGAAGGAAGCCTTCCACAGCTCGCTGCTGGAAATGGAGCTTGGCGACAAGACCGAACAGGTGATCCTGCGCGACTACTCGATGCACGCCTACCGGCCGATCGTGATGCACGTCGACTTCCAGCGCGTTGATGCCACCACCAAGATCACGAAGAAGGTGCCGCTGCACTTCATCAACGAGGAAAGCTCGCCCGCCGTCAAGACCGAAGGCTGCCTGGTCAACCACGTGGTGAACGAGTTGCGCATCCAGTGCCTGGCTTCGCAGCTGCCCGAGTTCCTGACTGTCGACCTCGGCCACCTGGCCACGCGCGGCCAGACGCTGACCGTTGCCGACCTGAAGCTGGCCGAAGGCATCAAGGTCGTGACCCACGGCAAGCCGAACCCGGTGCTCGTTAGCGTCACGGCGCCGGCCGCCGAAGAGGCTGCGCCTGAAGAAGCCGCCGCCGCACCGGCTGCAGCCGCTGCGCCCGCCAAGGGCAAGGCCCCGGCCGCTGCCGCTGGCGACAAGAAGGCGCCGGCCAAGGACAAGGAAAAGTCGAACAAGAAGTGATCGCCGCGCTCGCGGGCCTGGTGACGAAGCCCCGCACGCGCGGGGCTTTTTTGTGGGCGATGCACAGATAATCAGCCGATGATTCGACTGCTGGTGGGCCTGGGCAACCCCGGGCCGGAATACGAAGCCACGCGCCACAACGCGGGCTTCTGGTGGCTCGCCGCCGCGGCCCGGTCGCTCCACGCCACGCTCGCCCCCGAACGCAGCTATCACGGGCTGGTGGCGCGGGTGAACCGGCCCGAGGGGCCGCTGTGGTTGTTGGCGCCGATGACCTACATGAACCTGTCCGGCAAGTCCGTTGCGGCGCTGGCACGCTTCTTCAAGATCGAACCGGGCGAGATCCTGGTCGCTCATGACGAGCTTGACCTGCAACCCGGCCAGTTGAAGCTCAAGCTCGGCGGCAGCCCGGCGGGCCACAACGGGCTGAAAGACATCCACGCCCAACTCGGCACGCCCGAGTACTGGCGGCTGCGCCTGGGCATTGGCCACCCCGGCGTCAAGGCCGAGGTGGTCGACTACGTGCTGCGCAAGCCGGCGCCCGAGCAGCGTGAGGCGATCGAGAAGGGCATCGAACTCTCGATCGGCGCGCTCGACCTGCTGCTGGCCGGCGAGATGGAACGCGCGATGATGAAGATCACTGCAAAGCCGCCGCGGCCGAAGCCGCCCCGGCCGGCAACACCGGCCGACGCCGACGCCCCATTGCGAACCCAAAAGGAAGCTGCGTCATGAGGTTCATTCCGCTCACGCTGGGCGCCTTGGCGCTGGCCATCGCTTCCAGCGCGTTCCCCCAAAAGGTCTATCGCTGCGGCCCCGATGGGCGCATCTATCAGCAAACGGCCTGCGCCGACGGCAAGGCGGTGGACGCTAGCGATCCGCGCACCGCCGAACAGCGCCAGGCCGCGCAGGCCGTGGCCAAGAGCGAGGCCAAGGCGGCCGCGCAGTTCGACAATGACGCCTCGGCCGCGGCGGCCGCGAAGGGCGGCAAGGCGAAGCCGGCGCCCGCTTCGGCCTCCACCGACAAGGCGGCCAGCAGCGCGAAGTCGGCGTCGAAGAAAGCCGAAGACGAGGCCAAGCCGCTGGTCTACCTGGTACCCAAGCCCAAGGCGGCGGCTTCGGCCGCGAAGTAGCCGCTCAGCCGGCGTCGGCCGGCGCTTCCTTGGCCACCGCCAGCATCAGGCGCCGGTACTTGCCCCACAAGGACTCACGGCTCTCGATGTTCGCCGGGTCGACCGGAATACAGCTCACCGGGCAGACCTGCACGCACTGTGGCTCGTCGAAATGGCCCACACATTCGGTGCACTTGGCGGGATCGATCTCGTAGATCTCGAGCCCCATCGAGATCGCCTGGTTCGGGCACTCGGGCTCGCAGACATCGCAATTGATGCAGTCGTCGGTGATCAAGAGCGCCACGTCACTGCCCTTCTACTCGCTCTTCGGCGCTTCGCGCATCCGCTCTTGCAGGCGCACGTTGACCGAGGGCGACACAAACTTCGAGACCTCGCCGCCGAGCATCGCGATCTCGCGCACGAAGGTGCTGGAGATGAACTGGTACTGGTCGGAGGGGGTCAGGAACAGGGTTTCGACCTCGGGCATCAGCTGCCGGTTCATGCCGGCCATCTGGAACTCGTACTCGAAGTCGCTCACCGCGCGCAGGCCGCGCACCACCACCTTGCCACCGTTCTCGACCACGAAGTCGCGCAGCAGGCCGCGGTAGGTCATGACCTCGACGTTGGGTACTTCGCACTCAGCTGCTGGGCCATGTCGAGCCGCTCGTCGATGCCGAACATGGTCCGCTTGTGGTGGCCCGCGGCAACGGCCACGATCAGGCGCTCGAACAAGCGGCTGGCGCGGCGCATCAGGTCTTCGTGGCCGAGCGTCATCGGGTCGAATGTGCCGGGGTAGACGGCGGTAAGGCGGGTAACGGACGTCAAGGCTTGCTCCTCTTCGCTGGGGGCTGGCTTCGGGCCGCAGTTTAGCCTTCGGCGGGGGCCGTTGCCTCGCGCTGCAGCAGGTGGCCATGCACCGCGCCGGCACGCGCATGGCGGAACAGCCGCAAACCATGGCCGGCCAAGGCCTCGGCAGGCCAGGCGACGTTGGCCTCCAGGTAGATGAATCCGCCGGCCACCGGCAGGTGTTTCGCGGCTGCCAGCGCGGTCTCGAACAGCCCTGCGTCGAAGGGCGGGTCGAGAAACACGAGCTCGAAACGCGCCGCTTCGGCACGCGCCATCCAGGCCAGCGCATCCGCGCCCTCGACCCGCACCTGCGCTGCCTTCAGGCGCTGCTGAACCTCGCGCAACTCGCGTTGCAGCACCGCGTCGCGCTCGAGCAGCACCACCTCGGCAGCGCCGCGCGACGCGGCCTCGAAGCCGAGCGCGCCGGTGCCGGCGAATGCATCGAGGCAGCGCCAGCCGGACAAGTTCTGCCCCAGCCAGTTGAACAGCGTCTCGCGCACGCGGTCGGGCGTGGGGCGCAGGCCGGGCCGGTCGAGCACGGCAAGCTTGCTTCTCTTCCACTGCCCGCCAATGATCCGCACCTCCCTGGGCGGCTTGGGAGCGGCCCGGCGCTCGGCCCGCTTGCGCGCGACCGTCATTGCCGCACCGCGATGCCGCGCGCTGCCAGCAAGGCTTTGGCCTCGCCCACCGTGTGCTGGCCGTAGTGGAAGATGCTGGCCGCGAGCACCGCGTCGGCGCCACCGATCCGGATGCCGTCAACCAGGTGTTCGAGCGTGCCGACGCCGCCGGAGGCGATCACGGGCACGCTCACCGCGTCGCTCACCGCGCGGGTGAGCTCGAGGTCGAAGCCGATCTTGGTACCGTCGCGGTCCATGCTGGTCAACAGGATCTCGCCCGCGCCGTGCTCGGCCATCTGGCGCGCCCAGCCCACCGCGTCGAGCCCGGTGTTCTTGCGCCCGCCGTGGGTGTAGACGTCCCAGCCGTCACCGCGCGCCAACAGATCGTCGCCCTGGCGCCGTTTCGCGTCGATGGCGACCACGATGCACTGCGCGCCGTACTTCGCCGACGCGGCGCGGATCAGCGCCGGGTCGGCCACCGCCGCCGAGTTGAAGCTCACCTTGTCGGCGCCGGCGTTGAGCAAGCGCCGCACGTCGTCCACCGTGCGCACGCCGCCACCCACCGTCAGCGGAATGAACACCTGCGACGCCACTTCCTCGATGATGTGAAGGATCAGGTCGCGCCCGTCGCTGGTGGCGGTGATGTCGAGGAAGGTCAGCTCGTCGGCGCCCTGCTCGTTGTAGCGCGCGGCGATTTCCACCGGGTCGCCGGCATCGCGCAGCTCGACGAAGTTGACGCCCTTGACGACCCGTCCGCCGGTCACGTCGAGGCAGGGAATGATGCGTTTGGCGAGCATGGGGTCGGCCAGGGTGACGGGATGCGGAAGAGTGAAAGAGCCCACGCAGTACGGAGGCGGAGGCGCAGGCGCGTCAGGCGTCGCCGCCGAGTTCGTCGGCACGCGCCTGCGCGGTGGCGAAGTCGAGGTCGCCGCTGTAGATCGCGCGGCCGCAGATCACACCCTCGATGCCTTCGTGCGCCACCGCGCACAGG
>JANOVJ010000277.1:0-5711 GCA_031417295.1 bacterium
TCCTTGGCCTGCTTCGCGTACATCTCTCGCTGGGCCTGCAGGAAGCCCTCGCTCATCACCTTGGCGTAGCCGCCGCCGCCCGCGCCTTCTTCTTCGTAATCGACCTTGACGAACTCGCCGCCCAGTGAGACCACCTGGTCGGCCACCTCGGCGCGGGTGTCGTTGGCGCGCACGATGGCGCCGAGGCTGGCGGCCGTGCCGATGGCGGCCAGGCCGGCCACGCCGGCACCGGCGATGAAGACCTTGGCCGGCGGAACCTTGCCGGCAGCGGTGATCTGGCCGTTGAAGAAGCGGCCGAAGGCGTTGGCGGCCTCGATCACGGCACGGTAGCCGCTGATGCCGGCCATGGAGGTCAGCGCGTCCATCTTCTGGGCGCGGGAGAGCTGGCGCGGCAGCGAGTCGATGGCGAGCACGGTGGCCTTGCGCGCCGCCAACTGCTGCATGAGTTCGGGGTTCTGCGCGGGCCAGATGAAGCCGATCAACGTGCCGCATTCGCGCATCAGCCCGACTTCGTCCGCGCTCGGGCCGCGGACCTTGAAGACGATGTCCGACTTCGCCCAAAGTTCGACAGCCGTGGGCACGACCTCGGCCCCGGCAGCGCGGTAGGTATCGTCGCCAAAGTTCGCGGCGTCGCCGGCGCCGCTTTCGACGGCCACCGAGAACCCGAGCTTGACGAGCTTTTCCACCACGTCGGGCACGGTCGCGACGCGCTTCTCGCCTGGCGCCGTCTCTTTCGGAACTCCAATAAGCAAAGTCATGAATTCAACTCCTCAGGCGCTTGTCTTATAAACGTCGCAAAACCCGCCGATTCTGCCGCACCTCGGCCCCTGCCCACCAGTGATCGCGATCGAGGCCGGCGCGATAACATCGACGCCATGGCATCGCGTTGGAAGCCGAGCGTCACCGTCGCGGCGATCATCGAGCGCGACGGCCGCTACCTGCTCGTCGAGGAACACACCCCCGAAGGTCTGCGCCTGAACAACCCGGCCGGGCACCTCGATCCGGGCGAGTCGCTGTTGCAGGGCGTGGTGCGCGAGGCGCTGGAGGAGACAGCCTGCGTCTTCACGCCCGAGGCGCTGGTCGGTGTCTACCTGTCGCGTTTCAACCGCCCAGAGCGCGACGAGGACATCACCTACCTGCGGTTCGCCTTCTGCGGCACGGTCGGCGAACCCGAGCCCGGCCGCGCGCTCGACAGCGGCATCGTCCGCACCCTGTGGCTGACGCCCGACGAAATTCGCGCCAGCCGCGCCCGCCACCGCAGCCCGCTGCTGCTGCGCTGCGTCGAAGACCACCTGGCCGGCAAGCGCTATCCGCTGGCGGCGCTGGTCACCGACCCGACGCTGTTCGAGCCCGAGGTCAAGGGGGTCGGGCATGGTTGAGTTCGATCGCCCGTCTGCGGCCGTGGCCGGGCCGGCCGTCGGCGGTTCGTCGCCGCCGCACGGCGCCTTGAACACCCGAATCGCGATTGCCCAGGTCCGGATGCACTGGACGCTGGCAGAGAACCTCGGCGCCATCCACAACGCGATGCACGTTGCCAAACGGGAAGGTGCCGCCATTTGCGCTTTCTCCGAGCTTGCCGTGACCGGCTTTCATCGCGAGATTGCCAGCCTGGCAAGGCCTGAAGTCGTCGCGCCTGCGATCGAAAGCATCCAGCACCTGAGCGCACGGCTCAAGCTGGCGGTCGCGGTGGGCGCACCGACGTTCGGCGAGGGCGGAGCGAAGTACATCACGCACCTGCTCATCGGCGACGACGGTGTCGTGACCGCCGCGGTTTCAAAGCGCGGCCTCACCGATCCGGAGGCGACCTTCTTCGCACGCGGCACGTCGCGCCCCCTGGGCAGGCTCAAGGGTTTGCGCTGCACGGCCGTGATCTGTCGCGAGGTGGGCGACTTCAGCAGCGTGACTTCAGAAGTTCCACCCGGGTCGGCCGACCTGATCTTCGTTCCCGGCGCGCTGCGTCAGGACCCTGCCATGCCGTTCGCCGACCCGCCGGCTTACGTGGACGACATGCGCGCCCTGGCCCTGGCCACCGGCGCGTACGTGGTGCAAACCAACTGGCCGAACGCGCTGAATCGGCCCGAGGAAAGTACCGATGCCGGACGCAGCGGCGTGGTCTCCCCGGCCGGTGAACTGTTGTTCCGCCTGCCCAAGGAGGCTTCGGGCGTCGGCGTCTTCAACCTGGGCGAGCGCTCGGTTGCATGGTGGCCGCAGTGAAGCCCGGCCCCCCCGGTCGCGACGAGCGCGCAAAACGCACAAAACGCGATGGGGCCCCTGAAATGATGCGCGTGGTCGTCGGCCTGAGCGGCGGCGTCGACTCGGCAGTGGCGGCCCACTTGCTGAAACAGGCCGGCCACGAAGTCGTCGCGATCTTCATGAAGAACTGGGAAGGCGACGATGACGACGAGTACTGCTCGTCGAACGTCGACTTCGTCGATGCTGCCGCAGTGGCCGACGTGCTCGGCATCGAGATCGAACACGTCAACTTCGCGGCCGACTACCGGGACCGCGTGTTCGCCGAATTCCTGCGCGAGTACGAAGCCGGGCGCACGCCGAACCCCGACGTGCTGTGCAACGCCGAGATCAAGTTCAAGGCCTTCCTCGACCACGCGCTGCGCCTGGGCGCCGAGAAGATCGCGACAGGACACTATGCGAGAGTGCGCGAGCGTGACTCCGCGTTCGAGCTGCTCAAGGGCCTGGACCCGCTGAAGGACCAGAGCTACTTCCTGCACCGCCTGACGCAGGCGCAACTGAGCAAAACGTTGTTCCCGCTCGGCGACATGCCCAAGACCGAGGTGCGCCGCATCGCCGCCGAGATCGGCCTGCCGAACGCGGCCAAGCGCGACTCGACCGGCATCTGCTTCATCGGCGAGCGGCCGTTCCGCGAGTTCCTGAACCGCTATCTTGCCAACACGCCAGGGCCAATCAAGGACGACCGCGGGCGCACGATCGGCGAACACGTCGGCCTGAGTTTCTACACCCTCGGCCAGCGCAAGGGCATTGGCATCGGCGGGCTGAAGGAACGCGGCGCGGCCAGGGGCGGCAACGAGCACGCGCCGTGGTTCGTGGCGCGAAAAGACATGGCGTCCAACACGCTCTTCGTGGTGCAGGGGCACGGGCATCCGTGGCTGCTGTCGCAGCGCCTCGATGCCGACGCTGCGAGCTGGGTCGCCGGCACGGCGCCACTGCCCGGGCACTACAGCGCCAAGTCGCGCTACCGCCAGGCCGATGCGGCTTGCACGCTGGCCGCACATCCCGCATCGGCCGCAAACGCCTTCACGCTAGCCTTCGACGCGCCGCAATGGGCCGTCACGCCGGGCCAGTCGGCGGTGTTGTACGACGGCGAGGTCTGCCTCGGCGGCGGTGTGATATCGCAAGCCTGGTGAGCGCCGCCCGCTTCACGGCTGCTGCAACAACAGCGCGCGCAACTTGCTGCCGGCTTGCGCAGACTGGTCTTCACAGGCCGCCACGCCAGCCTTGGCCAGGTCGGCCGCGAGCAATGCCTGCGCCCGCTGCGCCTCGTCGAGCACGACCTTGCGCGAGATCTCGATGAAGACCTCGCCTCCTGGCAGCTCAGACACGTCGACCCCATACCGCTTGCTCCCGCTGCTGTAGCTGCGCACGCGCGTCGGGCCGAGGGCGCGCACATCCGCCGGCAGCGGCCAGGCGCCGGGCACGGTCTGCAGGAAGCTCGCCTGCGCCGGGCTGAGCACCTCGGCCAGCGGCAAGCGGCCGAGCATCAATTCACCGGCTGCATGGGCGCCGAGCTTGTGCGTCAGCGACAGCGCGCCCGCGACCTTGGCGCCGTGCACGTCGTATTCGCACTTGCCGTCTCCGCCGGACAGGGCCGCGGCGGGCAGCTCGGCGCAGTCCTGCTCCGCAACCTTCAGCGTCAACTCGGCCACGCCCTTGGCCGTGCGCAGCCGGACGCGCAGCCCCTTGCCGAACAGCGACAGCGCCGGGTCGTCGAACAGCCAGACATCGAACGGGGCGCCGCGGGGGCGCAAGTCGAGCCCACGCTCGATCTGCGCGGCTGGCCCGCACAGGCTGACCTGGACATCGACCATCGCGCCGTGCGGGGCCACGCCTGCACCCGCTGCATCGGCGGCACCTGAGCCCAACGCCAACGCAGCAACGAATGCAAAGCCCGGTAGAACGCGAATCATCGAGACAGTTTGCCAGACCGCGCCGTGCCCGCAGCCGGGCAGAGCGCCGTCCGCGGTGCTGCGACACAATGGCGCTCCCGCCGGCTGGCTGCGGCCAGCGCCGTTGCCGCGACTGCCAACCCATCTGACATGACCGACACCCCGCCTCCCTCCACCTCGCCGAGCCTGAGCCCGCCAGGCCGCCCCCGGGGCGAAGACCGGAGTCCGCAGCACGAAGCTACGCCAGTGAGCGCCTTGCGCATCGACCGCAATGCGCTGGCCCCGAAGCGCAAGCGCCGCTGGCTGCGCTGGGCGGTGCTGGCGCTGATCGCCGCCGCGGCGCTGGCCTTCGTGCTGCAACCGCGCAAGACCGAGGTCCAGCTCACCTCCGTCGTCACCGCCTACCCATCGCAGCAATACGCGCAACTCACCGCGTCGGGCTACGTGGTCGCGCAGCGGCGCGCGGCGGTAGCGAGCAAGGCGACGGGGCGGCTGATCGAGCTGCGCGTGCGCGAAGGCTCGGTGGTGAAGAAGGACGAGATCATCGCGCGCCTGGACGCGAGCGATGTGGAGGCCAGCATAGCCGCCGCGCAGGCCGGTGTGCGGCTGGCCGAAGCCGGCGTGCGCCAGGCCGAGGCCGGGCTGCGCCAGGCCCAGGTGGAACAAGGCAACGCCGACGCCGAACTCGCGCGCAGCAAGAGCCTGCAGGCGCAGGAGTTCGTCTCGGCGCAGGCGGTGGACGCGGCCCAGCGGCGGGCCGATGCATCGCGCGCCTCGGCTGCATCGGCGCAGGCCGCGATCGGCCAGGCCCAGGCCTCGCTCGGCCAGGCGCAGGCGCAGTTGAAGATCCAGAAAGTCAACCAGGACTACGCGCTGATCCGGGCCCCGTTCGACGGCGTGGTGCTGGTCAAGAACGCCAACGTCGGCGACATCATCACGCCGTTTTCCAGCGCCGCCGGCAGCCAGGGCGCGGTGGTGACGATGGCCGACATGAGCACGCTAGAAGTCGAGGCCGACGTGTAGGAAAGCAACCTCGGCAAGGCGCGCACCGGGCAGCCGGTGGAGATCACCCTCGACGCGCTGCCCGACACGCGCTTTCGCGGCAGCGTGGCCGGCATCGTGCCCACGGTGGACCGGGCCAAGGCGACGGTGATGACGAAGATCCGCTTCGAGAAACTCGACCCGCGAATCCTGCCCGAGATGAGCGCGAAGGTGACGATCCTGTCGCAGGCCGCGACCGATGCCGACCAGCAGCCGGTGCTGGCGGTGAACCCGCTGGCGGTGGTGGAGCGCGGCGGCAAGAAGCAGGTGTTCCGGGTCAAGGAAGATGCCGTCGAAGCGGTGGACGTGACGCTTGGCCGCAAGATCGGCGACAGCGTCGAGCTGCAAGGCGCGGCGCTGAAATCGGGCGACAAGCTGGTGCTCTCGCCGGGCGAGAAGTTGCAGAGTGGCGACAAGGTGGCGGTGGCGGGCAAGTGAGCGACACCTTTGCGCCTCGCGAAGCGCCGCGATTGCGGGCCGCCGCGCCGGGCCGCCCCAAGCAAGGCCCGACCCTCGCGGAGGGTCGCG
>JANOVJ010000278.1:0-15772 GCA_031417295.1 bacterium
CCGATCCAGGCGATGCGTGCGGCCCTGAAAGATGCTGGCGCCCTGCCTTCCGACATCGACTACCTGAACGCCCACGGCACCTCGACCGGCATGAACGACCGCAGCGAATCGGCGGCAACACGCGCGGTGTTCGGCGATGAAGTCACGCGGCTCAACGTGAGCTCGACCAAGAGCAGCATGGGCCACCTGATTTCGGCCGCCGGTGCGGTCGAGATCGCGGTCTGTGCGCTCGCCATCCAGCGCGGCGAGATGCCCGTCAACGCCAACTACCGCGTGCCCGACCCCGACTGCCAACTCAACTTCGTCGTCGGCGAAGCGCGCCGCCAGCGGCTGCGGATGACGATGTCCAACTCGTTCGGCTTCGGCGGCTCGAACAGTTGCGTCGTGCTGCGCCACCCTGAAGAAGTCGACGGCGGCGCCGTCGCTTCGATCGCCTGAGGACGGCGCGACCATGGCCCACCCGAAAATCGTCATCACCGGCAGCGGCGCCGTCTGCGCCGCCGGCATGGACCCGCAAGCCATCCTCGACGCGGTGCTTGCCGGCCGCAGCGCCATCGGTCCGGTCAAGCAGTGGGACACCACCGGCTGGCCGATGGGCAGTGCCGGCGAGGTGGTCGATCTGAACCCGCGCGCGCTGGTCGAAGACCGCAAGCTGCACAAGCTGATTCGCCGCACCGACCTGTTCGGCCTGCACGCCGCCGGGCGCGCGATCGAAGCCTCGGGCTTCGCCGCCCACCGCGCGCTGCAAGACGCCGACGCAGCAGCGGTCTACAACGACCGCACCGGCGTCTACGTTGGCTCGGGCGGCGGCAACTACCAGAACCAGTACGACTTCCTGCCGCTGCTGGCCGAGGCGAACGGCGAACTGCCGGCCTTCGGGCGCAAGCTCGTCGATACCGTGAATCCGATGTGGCTGCTGCGCACGCTGCCCAACAACGTGCTCGGACACATCGGCATCCGCCACGGCCTGAAGGGGCCGAACGCCTGCATCACGAATCACAGCGTGGGTGGCACGCTGGCAGTGATCGAAGCCTTCGAGGCGCTGCGCAACGACGAGGCCGACCGGGCCGTGGCGGTGGGCCACGACGCGCCGATCGAGCCGCAGATGCTGCTCTACTACCAGCGCGTCGGCCTGCTCGCCAGCGAGGCGCTGCGGCCGTTCGACGCGCGCCACGACGGCTGTGTGTTCGGTGAAGGCGCGGCTGCGCTGATGCTCGAGACCGAAGCCTCGGCGGCTGAGCGCGGCGCCAATGTGATCGGCGAAGTGCTGGGCGGCGGCCTGGCCTGCGAAGCCGAAGGCCTGCTCACGATCGGCGACGACGGCGACGGTGTGGTGCGTGCGATCCAGCAGGCGCTGGACGATGCCAATCTGCTGCCCGGAGACGTGGGCATGATCGTCGCCCACGGCAATGGCACGCCGCAGTCCGACGCGTCGGAGGCGGCGGCGCTGCGCCAGGTGTTCGGCGATGCGATGCCGCCGGTGACGGCGTTCAAGTGGGCCTTCGGCCACCTGATCGCCGCGGCCGGCATTCTCGACGCGGTGCTCGCGCTCGGTGCGTTGAAGCAGCGCGTGGTGCCGGGCATCGCGACGCTCGACACCCCCGCCGCCGATTGCGAAGGCCTGCCGCTTTCGGCCACGCCGCAGGTGCCGCGCAGCGATGTCGTCCTCGTGATCTGCCGTGGCTTTGCGGGCACGAATGCGGCGCTGCTGCTGCGGGCAACATAGACCCACACGTTAGCGAAAGGCACACCATGTCCTCGAACCTCATCGCGCGGGTACTGACGCCGCTCGTCGCCGCGGCAGCGGCGCTGCTGCTCGCCCCGGCTGGCGCCTGGGCCGGCGACCCCGCGGCGCTGGAGCGCGACGCGCGCGCTGCGTACCGGACCTTGCTCGCCACGGTACCGGCCGCCAAGGCGCTGTCGAGCGGCGCCACGGCGGTGCTGGTCTTTCCCAAGGTAACCAAGGCCGGCCTCATCGTCGGCGGGCAGTACGGCGACGGCGTGCTCTTCAACAAGGCCGGCAAGGCGGTCGGCTTCTACAACACCAGCGGCGCGTCCTACGGCTTGCAGGTCGGTGCGCAGCAGTACGGCTATGCGATGTTCCTGATGAACGACAAGGCCGTGGCCGCACTCGACGCGAACGACGGCTTCGAGGTCGGCGTCGGCCCGAGCGTGGTGGTGGTCGACCAGGGCATGGCCAAGTCGGTGACGACGACGACCGCGCAGGACGACATCTACGCCTTCATCTTCGGGCAGAAGGGCCTGATGGCCGGGATCGGTGTGCAGGGCAACAAGATCACGCGGCTGAAAGACTGATGCCCGCCGACCCGCCGTGCCGACGCTGATCCAAGGTCGCGAAGCCGGGTTCACACCCCGTGTCGGCGGCTGTCGCCGGCAATGACCGAAGCACAGCCCGCCGCCAACCGCTGCGGCATCGACAGCGTCGAGATCGCGCGCATCGAACGCCTGCTGCGAGAGACGCCTGCCGACGGCCTGCTGCAGTTCTTCTCGGCGCAGGAACTCGCCGATGCCGGCGACGGCCCCGGCCGCGCGGCCAGCCTGGCGGCGCGCTTCGCGGCCAAGGAGGCTTGCCTGAAACTCTTCCCGCGCGAGACGGCGCTCGGCCAGGCCGAGGCCGCCGACTTCTCGGTCGCGCGCGACAACTACGGCGCGCCGCAGCTCGTGTGCAACGCGAACGCGCAGTTCCTGCTCGACAAGCACCGCATCGCCGCCATCAAGCTCTCGCTCACCCACGACCGCAGCACCGCGTCGGCCGTCGCGCTGGCCGAACCGGCGCAGGCCGATCCCTCGCGCGCCGGCCGCTTCATCCAGCGCTTCCTGCCGTTGCGTGGCAAGGTGGTGATGGAGAACCTGAAGCGGGTCTATAGCGATTCGGTCGGTGCAGCCGAGATCGCCCGCCTCGCCGCCGCGCACTACGGCCACCTGTGGCGGCTGATGGGCGAGTTCATCCGCTTCCGCTGGCTGAGCGCGGCGCAGAAGAAGGCGCTGGTCAGCGTCGAGGGGATCGACAACTTTCTCGCCGCGCGCGCACAGGGCAAGGGCATCCTGATCCTCACCGGCCACTTCGGCAACTGGGAGGTTTCGACCACCGCCGGGCTCGCGCTGTTCCCCGAGATGCGCGGCAAGTTCCACTTCGTGCGCCGGCCGATCAAGCCCGACTGGCTGGACCGGCTGGTCACGCGGCGATTCGAGCAGGCCGGTTTCGGCGTCTTCTCCAAGCGCGACTCGCTCGATGCGATGCTCGAATGCCTGGCCCAGGGCGACGCGGTGGTGCTGCCGTTCGACCAGCACGCCGGCCCGCCCGACGGCATCCAGGTCGATTTTCTCGGCCATCCGGCGTGGACGTTCAAGAGCCTGGCGATCATCGCGCTCTCGACCGGCGCGCCGGTGCTGCCCGCGTCGAGTTGGCGCGAGCCGGATGGCCGCCATGTGCTGCGCTTCGAAGCTCCGCTGGCGCCGATCGAGAATGACAATACGACCGAGGCGATCCGCCGCAACACCCGCGCCTACAACGCGGCGCTGGAGCGGCTGGTGGTGCGCCACCCCGAGCAGTGGTACTGGGTGCACCGGCGCTGGAAGCCTGTGGAACAACGCCAACGCAAGCGGCGGCCCGCCGCAACGGAGGACGCAGCATGACGCCGAACACTGACGACTGGAACGCCGCGCAGTACGCGAAGCACTCCTCGCTGCAGGAAGCGATGGCAGCCGAAGTGCTGGCGCTGCTGCAGCTGCAGGGCCCCGAGCGTGTGCTCGACGTGGGCTGCGGCGACGGCCGCATCACGGCGCAGATTGCCGACCGCGTGAGCACCGGCTCGGTGCTCGGCGTCGATGCATCGCCCGACATGATTGCCCACGCCACGCGCGAATACGGCGCTGGCGCGGCCGCTGCCCGGCCGAACCTGCGCTTCGAGGTGGCCGATGCGCGTGCGCTGGCCTTCGATGCCGCATTCGACCTGCTGGTCTCGTTCAACGCCTTGCACTGGGTGCACGCGCCGGCCCCGGCCCTGCGCGGCATCGCGGCGGCGCTGGTACCAGCCGGCCGGGCGCAGCTTCGCATGGTCACGCGCGGCCCGACGACCAGCCTCGAAGAGGTGGCCGAGGCGACGCGCAAGCAGCCCCGTTGGGCGCCCCACTTCAGCGGCTTCGAGGACCCCTATCTGCGCCTGACAGCCGACGAGTATGCCGCGCACGCCACCAAGGCAGGTTTGCAAGTGCTGGCCGTGGGCACGCAAGCCAAGGCCTGGAACTTCCGCACCGACGCGGCCTTCCACGGCTTTTGCAGCGCCGGTTTCGGCGCCTGGACGCAGCGCCTGCCCGCGGCCGAGCACCGCAGCTTCGTCGAAGAAACGATTCGCGCCTACCGCGCAGCCACGGCCACCGGCCCCGACGATGCGAACACGTTCCGCTTCGTCCAGACCGACATCACGCTGGCCAAACCGGCCCACCCCGCTGGCGCGTAAGCCCGGACCACGGACGCCAGCCCGTTCGGCAAGCCGCCGCCGGCTTTGGGGCGCTGCCTTCAGCGCATCCGCGTACCGCTGACTTCGACCTCGACGCGCCGGTTCGGCGCCAGGCACTCTTCGAGTTCCGGCGTCGTCTTGGCGCGGCTGGTGCAGGCCTCGACCGGCACGCTGTCGCTCTTTCCCGCGACCACGATCAGCGCGCGGGCTATGCCCGCCGCCACCAGCAGGTCGGCCACCGCCTGCGCGCGGCGCAACGACAGGCGTTGGTTGAAGTCGCTCTTGCCGGTTCCGTTCAGCCGGTCGGCGTGACCGGTGACGCTGATCTTCTCGATCTTGAAGTCGGCCTGCTTGGCGCGCAGGATCGTTTGGTCGAGGCGTTCGCGCGTCATCGGCCGGATGTGGGCCGCGTCGCCCTCGCCGAACGTGAACAGCACCGCGGTCGAGAATTCGTGGGGCTCGGGTTTCGGCGGAGGGAGCGGTGGTGGTGGGGGTGGCGGCGCTTGTGCGACGACGACCGGCGGAATGCAGCGCTCGGCCGCGAGTTGCGCGTCGGCGACGAAGTCTTCCGCCATCTGCACATACGGCTTGGCGTGGCGCCAGCCGAGCTGCTTGTGCTCGTTGCCGGCGTGTACCAGCTCGACTTCGGCGCAGGCGGTGCGCTGCGCCGCGCAGCGGAAACCGGGGTGCGTTTTGAGCCGCGCCGTCGCGTCCCAAAGATCGGGGCGCAAGCGGTCGGCATCGTTGACCAGCGGCGTGTCGTCGGGCAGCGGCGAGGCGTTCTGCTCCATCAGCACGATCAAGCGGTCCGACTGCTCCAGCGCCTGCTGCGGGTACGCCGAGCGGTCGTTGCGGGTGTACTCGTGAAACGAGGCGTCGAGCCAGCATTGGGCCTTGGCGAGGTGGTAGCTGGCGACGCGCGGCCCTTTGCCCAGGCCGCGGTCGTTCAAGGCCTTGATGCGTGCCTGCACCGCTTCGTAGCTCGCGTAGTCGGCCTGGATCGTTCTGTCGCTGATGCGCTCCGGCGGTGGCGTGAGCGCGGGGGGTGTCTGCGCACCAGCGGCAGCCCAGCCGAGGCCGATGCAAAGGGCAAGCAGGGTTCGCATGGTCATGATGTCCTCAATTCGCCACCGGCTGAGCCAGCGACCGGTTGACCGCCGGGTCGCCGCCCTTGAACAGGTCTTCGTCGAACTTGAAGCGCAGCCGCAGGTAGACACCTTGCGCGGTGTACTCCGAGGCCGTCATGTCACGGTCGGAAAAGCCGGTCACGTTGTAGCCCACGGCCACGCGCAGGTTGGCCTGCACGATCGCGCCGACCTCGGCGCCATAGGCCGATTGAAAGGCCCGGCCCTGCGGGCTGTACAAGCCGGCCAACAGCACGCCCACGTCGAAGCGCTCGTTCACGTCGTAGATCGCGCGGCCGCTCGCAAGATAGGCGGTGTAGCGCGGCGCCGCAACGCCGTCGAAGGTCTCGGCCGCCGACTTGGCCGCAAGCCGCCCGGTCAGCCACCACGGCCGGCTCGGGTGCCAGTCGGCCAGCACCGAGAAGAGGTTGACGTTGCGCTTGCTCGGGTTGGCCGAGGTGCCGACGATGGGTGTCGGCAGCGCGCTCTGATCGCTCTCGGCCAGGTACTCGTACTTGGCGAGCAGGTTGACGCGGTTGCGGTCGGTGTCGCGGTAGGCGACGCCGATCTGGAACCGGTCTTGCCAGCGGTCGCCGGTGGCGGCGAAGTCGGCGTAGAGCAGGTAGTTGCGCGCCAGCAGCGTCCAGTCGCGGTCGAGCTTGCGCGCGACGACCACGGTCGAGAGCCAGCTGTTCTGCGTCTCGTCGATCAGCGTCTTGTCCGAATCCCACAGCCGCCGCCATTCGAGCCGGGCCAGGCCCTTCCACAGCGGGTCGGCGGTGTAGTCGATGGCGCCCACCAACGCCACGGCTTGCTGGCCCACGCCTTCGAGCACTTTCATGTATTCAGCGCCGGTCACCGCGCGCAAGCCCTCGCTCACAAGCCAGGTGTTGCGCAGGCCGCTGGCGAGTTGTGCGTCGCGCGCGATCAGCGGGTCGCCCACCGCGTCGCGCAGCCGGTACTCGGAATAAAACTGCGTGCCCGGCGCCAGCGTGGTGTCGGCGCCGAAGGTGAACAGGGTCGACTTGTCGGCCGGGTTCAGCGAGTACAGCGACGACAGGCCGCGCTGCGTCTCGACCCGGCCGTAGAGGCGCGACTGCTCGCCGAGCTGATAACCCGCGCCGAGCGCAAGGCGCTTCTGCTCGTCACCGGCCACCGAGTGCTCGATCTCGCCGGCCACCGTGAGTTCGGGCGTGGCCTGGTACTGCGCGCCGAGCTGCACCGTCGTCGCTTCCAGCGGCGTGCCCGCGCCGCCGTTGGCAGCCGCCGTCTGCGGCGCGAGGATCGAGGTGCCGGTCGCCGGATTCAAAGCGTTGTTGCCGGTGCCGAAGAAGCCGCCCGACGGCGTCAGCGGCGAGGTCGGCGTGCCGACGGCGCTCGACGGGTTGCCGGGGATCGTCGCTACGGGCGACACCGCCAGGCCGTTCTCCTCGATGTACTTCAGCGCCAGGTCGACCGTGAGCTGCGGGTTGATCCGCCACGCGCCGCCGAGCTGCACGCCGTTGCGCGTGCCGCCGACGATGTTGTCCTCCGTGTGCACCGCTTCGCCGAACAGCGTGAACGCTTCGTTCAGCCGGTGCGTCGCGCGCACCCCGCCATCGGTGCGCCCGCCGTTGTAGCTCGCCGAGGGGTTGTTGAATTCCTTGTCGGACTTGCCGGCGTACAGGCGCACCGCCGTCGTGCCGTCGTCGTGCTGCAGCGCCACCCGGGCGGCGTTGCCCGAGGCGTCGCCACGCACGTCGGCCAGCCCCGGTGTGAGCGCACCGTTCAGGCCCGTGCCGGTGTTGTAGCTGCCCTCGCTGTGCGCGACTTCGGCCACGATCTGCGTGTTCGGGCCGAGGCGGATGCCGGTGTTGACCGAGCCGAGCCGGTAGCCGGCATACGGATTCCGGTCATCGACGAAACTGCCGCCGACTTCCCACTCCGGCGTCAGCCGGTACTGGCCGTCGAAGCCATAGAGCCAGAACGGGTCGCCGCCCTGATCGACCTCGTAGGTGATGCGCAGGCTGAGCGGATTGCCGCGTTCGTCGCGCGACGGGATCGGCCGCGTCAGCAAAATTCGGCCGGAAAACGGCTCGAACACGTAGTCGATCAGCGGCGCGAACGGCACGCTGCGCAGGATCACCGAGACGTTGTTGCGGTCGCGCGTGATCAGCTCGACCTTCTCGCTGTTGATCACCGCCGCGCTGTTGCGCACCGCGAACGGGCCCGAGGTGCCGTTGGTCGAATACTCCTCGATCGCGACGCGCAGGTTTTCATACGTCGCGAAGGCGTTGCCGTAGCCGCGCTCGTCTTCGACGTGGCCTTGCGCGCCGGTCACGGTGCGGGCGTAGGTGCCGAGGTCGCGCTGGCGCAGGCGCTGCATCGGGGCACCGGTGCGCGCGCCTTCGATCACCGGCTCGACCACGTTCGTGGTGAACGTGGCCGAGGTGATGAAGTCGCCGTAGAGAACGTAGTTGCGGTCCTTGTCGATCCGCACGTACAGCCGCGACGTGGACTGCGCATCGTTACCCTTGATCGACGCGTCGCCGTAGACGGGATAGAACTGGTCCGGCAGCACGTCGCGAAACAGCCGGACCTGGGTGTCCTTGTCGGACTCGTAGGCCAAAGTCAGCAGCGCGTCGCCCTTGATCTTGCCTTTCAGGAAGAACGCGGCGCGCGCAGCCGCCGTGCCCTTGCCATCGTCGAATTCACGGGCCCAGCTTTTCAGCTCCTGCTCGAAACCGTCGTTCGGCCGCACCGGCTGGATCTGGCTCGTGCTGCGGTTGCGCAGCGCGATCACGCCTTCGACCAGGCCGGCGGCGATCATCTCGCGCAGCTCGGGGTCGAAGCGCACCACGCCCTCGGCGACCGTGCGGCCGGCGCTGACGGCGAGGCGCACGTCCTGCGGCTTGGCGGGTGCGATCAGCCAGAAAGTGGCGCGGCCGTTCTCGACCTTGATCTGCACGCCGGGCGTGACGCGATCGAGGTCGCGCCCGTCGGGCCCGAGCTCGTCGGTACCCGCACCGGGCAGCAGGATGCGCCCGGCCGAGGCCTCGACCGTGATCGTCGCTGCCGTGCGCAGCGGCTGGCCCGTGCTGTCGAGCAGTTGCACGGTGACGCCGATGCGCGACACGCCATCGGCCACCGCTGCGCGGCCATCGACATCGACCACGATCTCGGCCACCGCGGCGTTCTGCGGCAGGCCCGGCGCGACGCGCGACGCGGCCGGCGCCGGGCTGGTCAGCAGGCCGTCACGCAACGGCGCGGGCACTGGCGCTGGCGCGGTCTGCCCTTGCGCAACGCTGGCGAACGACGCGCAGGCCGTCAGCAGGAGCAACGTCGTGTGCCGCATCGCTTCAGGGGCGCGCTGCGCCGCCCTCCGCGGACGGCGGCGCCAGCGGCGGCAACGAAGGCGGCGGCGCATCGTCCGTCGGCCGTGGTTGCACCGCGCGCTGATCGGCGCTGTCGGTCGCGCCGCGCGGTGCCTCGGGCGGCTTGCTTCTGAAGCGCAGCGGCCCGGCCGGGCGGCCCTCGGTCTCCGGCCCGCGCACCTCGCCCTGGGTGCGCCGCGCCTTGACCTGTTCGACCACCGGGTTCGCGCACGAGCCTTCGATGAAGTCGCCGCGGTGCAGCTCGCCCTTCTTGATGTCGAGCATCAGCGAGCCCGGGTCGCCGACGTTGCGGTTGCTCGATTCGGTGAGCCGCGAGCCGACCGGCAGAGTGCTGCGATCGACCTTCAGCACATGCAGGATCGGCCGCACGCCGCAGTAGCTGTACTTGCCTTCGGAATCGGTGATGAAGAAGGTGCCGTCCTGCAGCCACAGGCGCACGCCGGGGATGCCGAGTTCTTCCGGGTCCTGGACGTGGTTGCCGTTGCAATCGACGAACACCTTGCCGGCGAGGCACGATTCGGTCGTGAACACGCCGCCTTGGACGCGGACCTGGAACCGGGCCTGGTTGGAACAGACCTGCGGCGTGGTGACGCAGTTGGTGGTCGGCGTCGGCTTGGCTTGGGCGGTGTTGATGCCGTTGCCTTCGGCCGCGCCGACACCCACGCGCACGCGATACGTCAGCGCGATCTCACCGCTGCCGGGCAGCGCGCCGAGGGCGAAGGTCAGGTTCGGGCCGGGGCTGCCGGTCGGGTCGGCAATCGTGGCCCGCACGCCGCCGCGGGTGACGGCCGCGGTGCCGGGAATGAAGCGGAAGCCCGCCGGCAACGCGTCGTCGATGAACACCGCGCCGAGCGCGATCGCGGTCGTGTTGCGAACCAGAACCGTGTACTGCATCGAGTCGCCCAGCTCGACGATCTGCGTCGAGCCGGTCTTCTGGATCACGAGCCCGGTCAACGCGCGCGGGTCGAGCGGAATGTGGTTGTGCAGCACGTTCTGCGTGCCCGAGCCGACCGAGAGCGTGAGGTAGTAGGGGGTGGTCTGCCCGACGGCCGGCGGCGTGGCCTGCGCCTGCACGTTCAGCGCACCCGGGGCCGGCGGCGTGGCCAGCGAGCCGGCTTGCGGCGGGATCAGTTGCGAGACGAACGTGTGGCTGGGCGGGGGCGTGACGGCAAGCTGGAACTGGCAGCTCGGCGGTGCGCTCGGCGTGAGCAGGAACTCGTAGGCGCCGAGCGCGCCGACCGTCATCGAGACCGCGGTGCCGGCGATCGTGAAGCCGCCGAGCTGCGAATTCGCGATGTGCGTCGCCGGGTTGTAGCCGGGGCAACTGCCGACCGGGCTCAGCGTGACGATCGAGCCCGGCACCGGCTGGCGCGTCACCGCGTCGTAGACCACGCCGCCCGGATCGACCGGCAGGCTTTGCTGCACCAGGTTGTCGCCCGGCTGCATCACGACGCGCAGTTGCGTTGCATCCGTGCGCTCTACGCACGACGAGCGCTGCGCGTTGCCGGGGTTGGTGGCGACGCACGGCACCGGCGGCGTTCCGGTGTTGCCCGAGACCGGAATGCCCCAGTAGATGCCGGCATTCGGCTCGCGGAAGCGGACGAGGTAGTTGCGGTTCGGCAGCAGGTCGGCAGCGCGCCAGTTGCCGTCGGCGCCGGTCTGGATCGTCCGCACGACGACAGCGTTGGGCGCGTCGGCATCGACCACTTCGACCGTCCAGCCGGCGAGCCGCGTGTCGCCGCTGTCGAGTTGGCGGGTCACCCTGCCGATGTCGTACCAGACCGTGCCGCTGACGCTCGCCGACTGCAGCACCGTCGTCGGCGTGCGGCAGGCGTTCTGCGCCGGTGCGGTGAGTGCGGCGCAGACGGGCAACGCGCCGGGGTTGGTGGCGAAGTTCGCGCTGTCGGCGGGCGTTGGCGCGAAGGCGATGTTCTCGCCGCCGCCGGCCACGATGACCGGGTTGTTCAGCACCACCGAAGTCGCGCCGCCGGTGGCGGTGGCGAGCACGCGCACCGGCACCGCGATCGTCTGCGCCGACACGCTGCCGGCCGCGATCACCGTGCTCGAGGTACAGCTGAAGTCGCTCCCGCCGGCCGCGCCGGTGCAGCTCCAGCCGGCACCGTTCGGAGCGGCGGCGAGCACGATGCCGCTCGGCAGCCGGTCTTGCACGGTGTAGCTGCCGGTGGTCGGCAACTGGCCGATGTTGCCGACGCTGATGCGGTACAGCGCGTCGTTGCCGGTGGCGAAGATCCCGACCGCCTGCTTGGCGCCGACCACGTCTGGCGACAGGCCGATCTCGCCAAAATTGTTGGTGATCGACGCCACGCCGCTGCCCAGCCCGATGCCGCTGATCGCCGACGGGTTGGTCGCGGGGGGCGTCACGCTGCCGCCGGTGCTGCCGGCGCTGGTGATGCCGCTGGTGGAGCCCGGCGGCTGGGCCGGCTGCGTCACGGTGTAGCTGCCCGGCCGCAGCGTGGCGAAGCTGTAGTTGCCGTCGGTGCCGGTCGTCACGGTCACGCTCACGGGCTGGCCGAGGTCGTTGGTGCCGGTCAGCGTGAGGGCAGCGTTGGCAAAGCCCGGCTCGCCGCTGTCGCGGATGCCGTTGTTGTTGAGGTCGTTGTAGACCGCACCGGCCAGCGACGACGGCGTGATCTCGGCGAAGTTGTAGCCGGTCGCAATCGCCGCCACCGGCAGCGTGATGTTGGCGACGGCGCTCGGCAGCGTGGCCACGCCCGTGGCAGTGCCGCCCACGCTGCCGGCACTGGTGATGCCGTTGATCGTGCCCGGCGGCTGTGTCGGTTCGCGCACCGTGTAGTTGGCTGCTATCAGGTCGTCGAAGCGGTACGCGCCGTTGGCATCGGTCACGAGGCTCGCAAGCGTCGCGTTCGTGGCCGGGTTGACGAGCTGGACCGTGACGTTGGCGATGCCCGCCTCGCCCGGCTGCTGAATGCCGTCGTTGTTGGCATCGAGGAACACCGTGCCCGCGATGGCACCCGCCGTCTCGCCGAAGTTCTGTTGCGTCAGCCCGCCCACCGGGACCGTGACGTTGAGCGTGTTCGGCGTGCTCGAGCCGTAGCCCGCGGGCTGGGTCTGGACGATGCGGTAGTTGCCGGGCACGACGCCGCTGAAGAGGTAGTTGCCGTTGGCGTCGGTCGTGGTGGTGGCGATCACCGCGCCGGTGGCCGGGTCGATGAGCTGGATCGTCACGCCCGCGAGGCGGCCGGTTTCGGTCGGCTGGATCAGGCCGTCGCGGTTGGTGTCGATGAACACCGTGCCACCGACGGTGGTGGTGCCGATGACGACGCTGACTTCACCGAAGCGGTACTCGACGCCGGCCTGATTGGCCGCGACCGGGATCGCGGCGACGACGAGGCCGAAGCCCGGCGCACCGGTGATCGGCCGCGTGCCGCCGAGCGAATCGGCCGTGCCCGCGGGCGGGTTCGGGCCGTTGCCGAAGCCGGCCGGCTGGGTTTCGGTCACGGTGTAGCCGGCGCCGCCCGACGGCCGCAGGCTGGCGATGCTGTAGTTGCCACTGGCGTCGGTGGCCACAGCGCGCGAGACCGCGTTGCCGCGATCGTCGGTGCCGCTGAGCGTGACCGCCACGCTGGCGATGGCGGGCTCGCCAACATCGCGCAGGCCGTTGGTGTTGAGGTCCACGAACACGCTGCCGGCCAGCGTGGACGGCACCAGCTCGCCGAAGTTCATCAGCGTCGCGCTGTCGCCGCTGGCGAGGTCGATGCCGTTGATGCGGCTGATCGCGGCCGGCTCGTTGGCCGGGTTGTAGATAGCCTGCGCGCTGCAGCCCACGCAGGCCACGCCACCGACCAGCCCGGGCGTTATGCGGCCGTCGAGAAAACCGACCGGCTGCGGCTCGAGCACGTAGTACGAGATCGGGTCGAGGTCGGGGAAGCTGTAGTTGCCGTTGGCGTCGGTGGTGAGCGTCGCGACGAGGGTGTTGTTCGAGGTCCGGAACAACTGCACCGTGGCGGCGGCGATACCCGCCTCACCCGGGTCCTGCACGCCGTTGTTGTTGTGGTCGCGGTAGATCGTGCCGCTGACCGAGGGGCGCAGGATTTCAGGGAAGTTGTAGTTGATGCCGGTGTCGCTGGCGCCGACGGGGATCGTCGCGATCACGGTGCCGAAGCCGGGCGCGCCAACGATCGGCCGCGTGCCGCCGAGAGAATCGGCCGTGCCCGGCGCCGGGTTCGGGCCGTTGGCGTAGCCGGCCGGCTGCGTCTGCGTGACGGTGTAGCCGCTGGCATTGGCGGGCGGCAGGCCGGTGAAGCTGTACGTGCCGTCGGCGGCGGTGGTGGCGCTGCCGGTGACGACGTTGCCGTAGGCGTCGGTGCCGGACAGTGCCAATGCGACTGCCGCGATGCCGGTCTCGCCCGAGCCGCCCGGGCTGCCGTTGCCGTCGCGGTCGCGGAACACGGTGCCGGCGAGGGATGAGCTCGTCAGCGTGACGACGCTGGTCGCGGTGTTGTTCGGCGCGTTGGTGTCGATCGCGCCGGTGTCGGCGGGGTTGGTGCCGACCGTCGCCGTGTTGGTGGCCGTGCCGCCGGGCGGGAAGCTGGTGAAGCGGGCGGGAAGGGTGATCGTCGCCACACCCGCGTTGTCGAGCGCGCCCATGGTGCAGGTCACGACTGTGCCGGCGAGCACGCAGTTGCCGTTGCCGGCCGGCGCCGTCTTCACATAGGTCGCGGTGCCCGTCAGTGCCACGCCGGCCGGCAGCGTGTCGCGCAGGATCGTCTGGATGCTGTCGGCCGGGCCGGCGTTGGTGACGGTGACGGTCCAGGTGAACGGCTGGTTCAGCGTCAGCGTGGCGCTGCTGACGGTCTTGGCGGTTTGCAGGTCGATCAACTGGCGGATCGTCGTTGGCTCGGCGTTGCTGTTGTTGCCGGGGAAGGTATCGGGCTCGTTGGCCTGCACCGTGGCTGTGTTGAGGTACACGTCGCCGGTGGGCGCGGGCGGGTCGAGCGCCTCGAAGCGCAGGAACACATTCTTCGACTGGCTGGCGGCGAGCGTGCCGATGGCGGCGCCGGTGGTCGCCGTACCGGCCGGCAAGTTGCAGGTGAACACCAGCGCGCCACCCGGCGCGGAAGTGACCCCGGGCGCGGCGCTGCACAGCGTGGTCGGATTGCAGACCGCGCCGCCGTAAGTGGTGGTGTCGCAGACGTAGCGAATGCGCTTGGCCGCAGGGGCCTGCATCGACTCGTTGACCTGCACCCCGGTGCCGAACGACGGCCCGTTGTTGGTCGTGCGCACCCGGTAGTTGATGAAGGTCGCGCCGGGGGTGAAGCCGATCGGATCGACGAAGTCGGTCTTGTTGACCAGCAGGTCGAGCGCCGCCGCGGCCACCGTGAGCGTAGCCGTCTTGCTGTTGTTGCCGCCGTCGCCGCCCGATGGATCCTCGGGTGTCGTGGTCGAGATCGACGCGGTGTTGCCGAACACGCGTTGCGCGTTGCCGGCCTGGAAGTTAGGACGCAGCACCAGCGTGATCGACTGCACTTCGTCGTTGGCCATTGCCACCGTGTTGGTGCAGCTGAACACGTTGCTGGCCGGCGTGAGCTGCGCGCCGGCAGCGATGGTGCAGCTCGATCCGGTCTTGCTGGAGACGATCGAGATCACCGTGCCGCCCGCGTCGCCGGGCGGGAACGCGATCGTGTCGGTGACGGTTACCGCCGCGGCCGGCGACGGCCCGTTGTTGCGGTACGAGAGCACGTAGGTCGCGTTCTCGCCCGCGCGCACCGTGCCCGGCGTGACCGACTTGCCGGTCATCTCGACATCGGCGATCGGCGCGATCGTGACCGTGTCCGACGCGGTGTTGTTGCTGCCGTTCGGGTCGCCCTCGACGCTGTTGCTGACGGTCGCGGTGTTGGTGAAGCTGCCTTCGCGCAGCGGGCGCTGGACGGTGATCGCGACCGTCACCGTCTGCCCGGGGCCGAGCGCACCACCGTTCTGGGTGCAGGTGACGGTGGCCGCCACCGCCGCGCATGCGAACGTGGCCGTCGAGCCGCCGGAGACCGAAGTTGCGATGCCGAGCGCGGGCGTGCGGCCGGCAATGTAGGCCGGCACCGTATCGACGATGCGCACGCCGGTGGCGCTGTCGGCCCCGGCGTTCAGGTTGGTCACGACCAGCGTGTACGTGACCGAAGCCTCTGTGGCCGAGACCGTCTTGTCGCCCCCGCTGGGCGTGCTGGTGAGTTTGGTGATGCCCAGGTCGGGTTGGGTCGTGGTCGAGTTCGAGCCGGCGCTGTCGCAGTCGTTGGTCGGGTTCGGGTCGCCTTCGAGCGGCGGGCTCGGCGTGCCACCCGAACCCGGCGGCACCGAGTTGCCCGAGCAGGCGGTGTTGGTGAGCGTGCCCGCCGCGGTGGCGATGGTATTGATGGTGATCGCCGGCAGCGCCGCGCCGACCGCCAGCCCGGCCGCGTTCGGATGGGTGCAGGTGACGACCTGGCCGGCCTGCACGCACGTCCAGCCGGTGCCAGCGGCAGCGACGAAGGTCTCGCCCGCCGGCAGCAACTCGACCACTTTGAGCGGCCCGGTGGCGACGCGCGGGCCGTTGTTGGTGACAGTCACGGTCGAGACGATCGGCGAGCCCTGCGCCACCGGGTTCGGCGTCTTGGTCTTGGCCAGGCGCAGGTCGGCGCCATCGGGCAGCACCGGCACCACCACCGAGCCGCTGTTGTTGCTGCTGTTCGGGTCGGCAACGCTGCTGGCGATGCTGGCGGTGTTGGTGAAATTCGCGCCCGTCGGCGGGATCGCCGCATTCGGCGGCGCGGTGGCGACGATC
>JANOVJ010000279.1:0-3024 GCA_031417295.1 bacterium
AAGCGCCTGAAGGACATGAAGGCGCAGATCGAAGCCGGCACCGAAATCCGCATCAAGAAAGAAGCGCTGATGTTCGAGCGCGAGCTGGCCAAGCTCGAAAAAGACATCGGTGGCATCCAGCACATGACGGCGCTGCCCGACGCGATGTTCGTGATCGACGTGGGCTATCACAAGATCGCCATTCTCGAAGCCAAGAAGCTCGGCATTCCGGTCATCGGCATCGTCGACTCGAACCACTCGCCGATCGGCATCGACTACGTGATCCCGGGCAACGACGACTCGTCCAAGGCCGTGGCCTTGTACGCCAAGGCGGTGGCCGACGCGGTGCTCGAGGGCAAGGCCAACAGCACCAATGAAGTGGTGCAGGCTATCGCCGCCGACGGCGACGAGTTCGTGGAAGTGAGCGAAGGCGCCTGAGCCTTCGCGGCCGGGCTTCGCATTCGATCCGCGGGGCAGGCTGACCAGGGGGCTCTTTCAGGCCCCCTTTTTCATCGCCACTGTTCGACCTGAACGATTCGTCGGCGCCGGCCCACAGGCCGGGCCGCAAGCCAAAACGGAGCAAATGAAATGGCTGCTATTACCGCAAGCATGGTGGGCGAACTGCGCGCCAAGACCGACGCCCCGATGATGGAGTGCAAGCGGGCGCTCACCGAGGCCGCGGGCGACATGGAGAAGGCCGAGGAACTGCTGCGCGTCAAGCTCGGCAGCAAGGCGAGCAAGGCCTCGTCGCGCGTCACCGCCGAAGGCATTGTGGCGGTGTCGATATCGGGCACCACGGGTGCGATGCTCGAGCTCAACTGCGAGACTGACTTCGTCGCCAAGAACGACGACTTCCTCGCCTTCGGCAACACGCTCGCCGAACTGATTGCAGCGCACAACCCGGCCGACGTGGCCGCACTGTCGGCGCTTGAGATCGACGGCGTGACCGTCGAAGCCCGGCGCGCGGTGCTGATCGGCAAGATCGGCGAGAACCTGTCGATCCGCCGCTTCAAGCGTTTCGCTGGCGACGCCAGGCTGGTGAGCTACCTTCACGGCACGCGCATCGGTGTGGTGGTCGAGTACACGGGCGACGATGTGGCGGCCAAGGACGTAGCGATGCATGTGGCGGCGATGAAGCCGGTCGCGCTGTCTTCGGCCGACGTGCCGGCCGACCTGATCGAGAAAGAGCGCAGCGTCGCGTCGCTGAAGGCGGCCGAAGATGCCGAGCGCGCCAAGGCCGACGGCAAGCCAGTGCAATCGGCCGAGATCGTGACCCGCCGCGTCGAGGGCTCGGTACTGAAGTTCCTGAAGGAAGTCAGCCTCTACAACCAGACCTTCGTCAAGAACGACAAGCAGACCGTCGAGCAGATGTTGAAGGCCAGCGGCACCACGCTGAAGGGCTTCACGATGTACGTGGTGGGCGAGGGCATCGCGAAGAAGGTCGATGACTTCGCGGCCGAAGTGGCGGCCCAGGTTGCCGCTGCGAAGGGCGGCTGATCCCCAGCGGGGCACGCTAGACTTCACTACTACCTTCGCTCCTGGAGCCCCCCGCATGCCGATGTACAAGCGCATTCTGCTCAAGCTCTCGGGTGAAGCCCTGATGGGCGACGACGCCTACGGCATCAACCGCGCCACCATCGTGCGGATGGTGCGCGAGGTGCAGGAAGTGACGCAGCTCGGCTGCGAAGTGGCGGTGGTGATCGGCGGCGGCAACATCTTTCGCGGCGTGGCCGGCGGCTCGGTCGGCATGGACCGCGCCACCGCCGACTACATGGGCATGCTCGCCACCGTGATGAACGCGCTGGCGTTGGCCGACACGATGCGCCAGGAAGGCATGACCGCGCGGGTGATGTCGGCGATTGCGATCGACCAGGTCGTCGAGCCCTATGTCCGGCCTAAGGCGCTGCAGTACCTGGAAGAAGGCAAGGTGGTGGTGTTCGCCGCCGGCACCGGCAACCCTTTCTTCACCACCGACACGGCCGCGGCGCTGCGCGGCGCCGAAATGGGCGCCGAGATCGTGCTGAAGGCGACCAAGGTCGACGGCGTCTACTCGGCCGACCCGAACAAGGACCCGACCGCCACGCGGTATGCGCAGATCACCTTCGACGAGGCCATCAGCCGCCGCCTGCAAGTGATGGACGCAACCGCGTTCGCGCTGTGCCGCGACCAGAAGCTGCCGATCAAGGTGTTCAGCATCTTCAAGGCCGGCGCGCTCAAGCGCGTGGTGATGGGCGAGGACGAAGGTACCCTCGTTCACGTTTGAGGAGACAAGCAAATGAAGCATTCAACTCATTCTTCACGGGCCGCCGCGCCGGGCCGCCCCAAGCCAGGCCCGGCCCTCTCGGAGGGTCGATCGCTGTATGCAGCGAGCGGGGTGTGGTCATGAGCACTGTAGAAATCAAGACTGCGGCCGAGCAGAAGATGGCTCGTTCGGTGGAAAGCTTCAAGTCCGAGCTGGCCAAGATTCGCACCGGGCGCGCCCATCCAGGCATCCTCGACCAGGTGCATGTCGATTACTACGGCTCGATGCTGCCGATCAGCCAGGTCGCGAACGTGACCTTGCTCGACGCGCGCACGATCAGCGTCCAGCCCTGGGAAAAAGGCATGGGTGCGAAGATCGAGAAGGCGATTCGCGAGTCCGACCTCGGTTTGAACCCGGCCGCGCAGGGCGACCTGATCCGGGTGCCAATGCCGGCCCTGACCGAAGAGCGCCGACGCGACCTGACCAAGGTGGTGCGC
The DNA here is from genome assembly GCA_031417295.1 of bacterium. Classification (GTDB taxonomy): domain Bacteria; phylum Pseudomonadota; class Gammaproteobacteria; order Burkholderiales; family Burkholderiaceae_C; genus CAIKUF01. The sequence goes on from JANOVJ010000279.1 coordinate 2,719, forward strand.
AATGCCGGCGAAGACGCGCGCATCGCCGTGCGCAGCGTGCGCCGCGATGCGAACGAACACGCCAAGCGGCTGTTCAAGGACAAGCAGATCGGCGAGGACGACGAACGCCGCTCGCTCGATGACGCCCAAAAGCTCACCGACCGGACGATCGCCGAGATCGACCGTCTCGTCAGCGGCAAGGAAGCCGAGATCATGGCCGTCTGAGGCCTGACTCCGCGCCGTCGCACCGAAGCCGCCCCCATGATCGTTCACGAAAGCCCGCCGGTCTTCGACGCTGGCCTCGCGCCGCGCCACGTGGCGATCGTG